>NZ_JBPJSP010000037.1:0-61404 GCF_051225715.1 Azospirillum sp. ST 5-10 | reverse complement strand
AGGTCGACGAGGCCCAGATGTACATGGTCCAGCTCGCCAAGGACCTCGCCGCGCGCGGCGAGATCGTCATCGCCGAGAGGGGTGAGATGGAATTCATCTACTGATCCGACGGCCGCCGCTTCGCGCCGCCTCCCGCAGCCCGCCAGCCCCGCCATCACGCTCGAGAGTCAGATGCCCAAACGGACCAGGTCAGTCACCACCACGGCAGTCCCGGGTAGCGGCGCTCCACCCACGGCGCGACGACGGCGCCCCTGCCCGGCCTCGAAGACATCCGTCGGCCGCTCGGAACTCGTATTCTTCACCATCGTCGCCAACAACTACTTCAGTTACGCCAAGACACTCATGGAGTCGGTCGCGTCGTCGCATCCCGACAGCGTCCGCTTCATCGTTCTCTGTGACCGCGTGTCGCCCACGACCAGCGCCATCGACGTACCCGCCACTATTGTGCCGGTCGAGGACCTCGGCCTGCCGGACGTCGAGGCCATGGCCTTCGTCTACAGCGTGATGGAATTTTCCACCGCCATCAAGCCGGCCTGCTTCCAGTGGTTGATGGAGCGCTTCGACGCCGGCGGATACGTCTATCTCGATCCGGACATCGTCGTGGTCGCCCCCCTGGTGGATGTTCGCGACGCCCTGTCGCGTGGCGCCGGCCTCGTTCTTACCCCGCACATCACGCGCCCGCTCCAGGACGGGCGGCAGCCGGACGATCTCACCATCATGAAGTCCGGCATCTACAATCTCGGCTTCATGGCCGCCGCCAAGACGCCGGAGACGCTTCTGTTCCTGGGCTGGTGGGCCGACCGCTGCCGACGCGACGCCGTGGTCGACGTCGCCGCCAACAAGTTCACCGATCAACGCTGGGTCGACCTCGCCCCGGCGTTCGTCGCCAGCACGGCCATCATCCACGATCCCGGATACAACATCGCCTATTGGAACCTGTCGCACCGCCCGGTCACGGACCGGAGCGGAACCTATCTCGTGAACGACCGCCCGGTCCGCTTCGTCCACTTCTCCGGCGTCGTGCCGAGCAACACCGGCGTCTTCTCCAAGCATCAGGACCGCTATGCCTCGCCGGACGACATCGGACCGTTGAGGACGCTGTTCCTCGACTATGTCGCCCGGCTGCACCGCAACGGCTGGGAGGCGACCACCGGGATCCCCTATGCCTTCGGATTCTTCGGCAACGGCCGCACCATCCATCCCTTCATGCGCCGGGTCTTCCGGCGCGCCGAGCAGAACGGGCTGCCTGCGGCCCTGCGGCAGCCTTTCACCCAGGGCGGCCGCCATTTCGACGAGGCCGCTCCGGAAACCGACGGCCCGGGCGGTCAGCCGATCACCCGCCTGATGCACGAACTCTGGCTGGCGCGCGACGATCTGCGGCGGACCTTCGCCATCGACACCGCAGCCGGACGCACCGACTATCTCGCCTGGTTCGTCGACGGCGGCGGCGGCGAGGCAGGCTTCGACGCAGAGTCCGTCGCCGCGGCACGCCGCCTCATGCAGACCGCGAAGCCCTCGGCGCCCGTCGTCGCTCCATGGCCCCGCCAGGGACGCGGCTGCATGATCGCGCCGACGACTGGGCTCGCCCGCTGGCTGGGAACCGCGGTTCCCATCAACGTGCCGACGGGCGGCGGCGGCGTCCACGTCCCGCGCTGGTTCGCCCTGCTGTGGGAACAACGGGACGACCTCCAGCGGAGCTTCCCCAACCAAACCGAGCAGGACCTCTATGCGTTCCTGACTTGGTGTCTCACCGAAGGCGTGCGTCAGGGCTGCGTCGACCTTGGCGTCACCCACGGCACGCTCGGCCCCTTTCTCGACAGCGTCGAGGACGATTTCGGCGGCGACGTGCCGTTGACGCGGCTGATGCGGATGATGGCGCCGCTGTACCCGTTTCCGGATCAGATCGAAGACTTTCCCCGGTGCCGTCACGCCCGGCTCAGGCTGGCCCTGTGGCTGTGCGGCACGATGGGCGAGGACTGCCGCTGGCCGGACCGCTTCACCCGGCGGCTTCGCGACTGGCTGTTCGCGGCGCGGCCGGAGAGGACCGGCGACGCCCCGCTCGACAATCTCCTGCTCGGCGTGTGGCAGTTGCGCCCCGACCTCCAGCGTGCCTTCGACGTCGACCGGCCGACGGGCCGCCGCCGGCTTCTGCAGTGGTTCATCCACAACGGGCTCCGGGAGATCGGCCTCGGCCCGGCCATGATCGCGCCCTGGCTCAAGGCCTTCCTGCGCCAGGAGGCGTCGCCGACCCTGGCGGCGGGTCTGTGCAACCTCCACCGGCTCCTCTGGTCCAGCCGTGCCGACCTCATGGCCAGCTTCCCGTACGACACGCCCGCAGGCGCCGAGGCCATGGTCGCATGGCTGGCCGATCTGCCGGCCGAGGAGGAGCATCTGAGGATCTGGGCCGATCTCCTGGAGCGGCCGCCGGCGACCGTCCGATGCAGCCCGCCCGCGCCCCTCCCGGACATCCTGCTCACCGGCTATCTCGCTTCGCCCTCCGGGCGCGGCGAGGACGTGCGGATGACGGCAAGGACCCTGCAGGCGGCGGGCATCCCCTTCGCCAGCCTGGATCGCGCCAGCGGTCGCCTCGTCACCGGCGACGGGCGCGAGGTGGCCGTGGACGGCCACACCGCCCGCATCAACGTGGTGCACATGAACGCCGACACCGCCCTCATGGACCACGCGTTCCTCCGCCGGGCGCGGATCAATGGAGAGTATCGGATCGGCTACTGGGCCTGGGAGCTTGCCAGGTTTCCGGCGGATTGGCTGGCCGCCTTCTCGTTCTACGACGAGATCTGGGCGTCGACCCGGTTCGCCTACAACGCCTTCAAGGAGCGGTCCCCCCGGCCGGTCCATCTGCTGCCCCTGGCGGTCGAGGTCCCGGCCGTCGACGAAACCCTGACGCGCCGGCATTTCGGTGTTCCCGACGACACCTTCCTGTTCTATTTCGGCTTCGACTATCTTTCCTTCGCCGCCCGCAAGAACCCGGACGCTGCGATCGCCGCATTCCGCCGCGCCTTTCCGAACGGCGACGAGCCGGTCACCCTCCTGGTGAAGAGCATCAACGCGGCGCACGCTCCCGACCGGGCCAACGCGCTGAGGCTGCTCGCCGGGCGTGACCCCCGCATCGTCCTGCGCGACGAGGAGTACAACTACCGCGAGCTGATGAGTCTCGTCGCTCTGAGCGACGCCTACGTCTCGCTGCACCGCTCGGAGGGCTTCGGTCGCGGTCCGGCCGAGGCGATGATGCTCGGCAAGCCCGTCGTCGTGACCGGCTATTCGGGGAACCTCGACTTTACCACGACGAAGACCGCTCTCCTCGCCAAGTACAAGCTGGTGCCCGTGCGACCTGGCGACTACCCCGGCCATCACGACCAGATGTGGGCCGAGGTGGACGTCCGACACGCCGCCACGCTCATGCGCAAGCTCGTCGAGGACCGGGCGTTCTGCCACAGGATCGCCGCGGCGGCGCAGCGCTTCATGCGCCGGACCTACGCGCCAGCCGCCCTGTCGCCACTCTATGCCGAACGCATCCGGCACATTCTGAAGATGATGGACGACCATGATGCGCCGCCCCTGAACGTCCAGCTCGAAGGAGTTCTGTGATGTACCTACCGCCAATCCAGGTGTTCCAGGCCTGCGTCAAGCTCGACCGGCAGGCGGAGACCGCGACCATGCCCATCGAAGTCCTCGGTCTGCTTCTGCAGGCCGCCGCCGCTGGCGTGGGCTTCGATGCGCAATGGTACCGGGCGATGAACGACGATGTCCGCCAAGCCATCGAATCCGGCAAGCTGGAGAGCGAGCTGCAGCATTTCGGCGAAGCCGGCTACTTCGAAGGGCGCCGCCTGTCGCCGCTCAACGTCGACGAGGACTGGTACAGCGGCACCTACGAGGACGTGGCGGAGGCGATCGCCAGCGGCAAGGTCGCCAATGCCCACAGCCACTACAACTCCGCCGGCTACCACGAAGGGCGCGCTCCCCATGCCGACGCCCGGCGCCTTGTCGACCGCTGGATGCACCTCGCCGCGACCATGAAGGGGGACGCCCCCGTGGACAAGGCGCGTGCCTCCTCCCGTCGAAACGTCATGACCGTCTGACGCCTCCGGGGCGGCCCCCGGCGCGCCCGGCCGTCCGAACGTCGCGCAGGCGGCGGCCGGGTTGCGGGAGAGGCCGCGCGGACGCTCTTCTGCGCCGGAGCAGGCCTGATCATGCGGGTTCCGAGGAGGACGATGTGAAGCTGATCCACGGTGATCGATCCCTGCTCGAAGCGCTCGAAGCGGATCCGGCGCTCGACGTGCAGGATGCGGAAGAATTCGAGCGTCGATACGACGACCTCAACGAGCGATTCCATTCCCATTTCTCGCCGGCCTCCCGCGCCGACGGCCGTGCGAACGCGGAGTTCCACAAGTGGCGCTACTGCCATATGTGCCGGGAGACGCTCTCTGGTACGGTCCTCGACCTGGGAAGCGACAAACCATTCCTGTCGTTCTTTCTGAGAAAGCTCAACAGGCGGGCCATCATCCACACGGTCAGCTTCGAAATTCCACAGACACCATATGACTTGTACAGCGTCGACATCGAGACCGACCCCCTGCCCTTCCGATCGGGGTCGGTCGATACCGTCCTCTTCGCCGAGGTCCTGGAGCATCTTTGGCGCGACCCCGCCCACGCGCTCTTCGAAATGAACCGGGTGCTGAGAATGAACGGTGAGCTTTATCTGACCACGCCAAATCCTTGCGAGATCCACGCCATAACCTGCATTCTCTGGCAGGCGAACCCGAACCAGCGCAGTCAGATTTTCCGCAACCTCGAATCCGGCCACCTGCATCTGTGGTCGTCGGCCGATCTGCGAAGGCTTCTTGAAAGCAGCGGGTTCACGGTGGACCTTCTCACCTCCTACGACGCCTATCGTTACACCGAACACCACGAGAAGGTCTGGGAGTTTGTGCGCAGCGTCTCCCCGCACACCGAGCTGATGGGCGAGTGTCTGCTCGCCCGCGCGTCGAAGACCGAGGCCCTGGCTGAGCCCCGCTATCCCAGGGAGATCTTTCCCGACGGCGAGGGCGTGCAGTTCGACGGCGCCCTCCGCAGCTTCGCCTTGCACAAACTGACCAGCGGCAAGTCCTGATATGCACGATCCGCAACCGACCCCGGTCGAGCGCCGCGCCACGGCCGGCGACCATCCCCTGGACCGTCTCTGCTTCGTCCACCTGCCCAAAAGCGCGGGCACCACCCTCCGCCACGCCGTCGAGAACCTCTTCGCACCCGCCGACGTTCTCCGCCTGGGCGACGGTCCCCACCATTACGCCGCGGCGATCGACTTCTCGCAGCGCCGCGCGCGCTGGTTCATCTCCGGCCACTTCCCCTTCTGCCTGGTCGACCGCCTGGAGGGACGGCCGACCACGCTGTTCGTGTCGCGCCATCCGGTCGAGCGGTTCTGCTCCACCTACTGGTACTGGCGCTCGCTGCCGCTGCCCAAGGCGCTGAGCGGGGCCACCCTGGAAATCTTCTGCCTGGCCCAGACCCTCGATCTCCCGTCCTTCATCGATGCCCTGCAGGACAGGCCGGATCTGCTGGCGGTGTCGCCCATCGGCGAAATTACCCGCGTCCTCGGACGGGTGTCGACCAATGGCCCGGGGATCGACCAAGGGACGGCCATCGCCAACCTCGAGCGGGCCAACTTCGTGTTCACGACCGGCAACGCCAACCGGGCGATCGGCCGGTTGCTGACGGAGCTCGGCCTGACCTTCGTCGGAGCGGTCCCAGCGCTGAACCGCACCCACCGCTACGAGGTTCCGGACGATATCCGCCGACGCCTCGAACGCCTGACGGAGGTGGACCACGAACTCCACCGGCGGGCGCTCCGGCTCGAGGCGGAATGGCTCGAAGGTACCGGCCGCCGACCCGCCCGCCCGCCGGCGATCGCGCATCGGCTGGACCCGGACGACCAGGCGTCCCTGCGGATCGCCGCCGACGAACGCTTTCTCGGCACGGGCGCGCTGCCGTGCGAGCGCAAGCGGTGCGATGGCGTCGACGTTCACTGGCGGCGCTTCATCGCCAGCGGCATGACGATCAATTTCGAAGTGACGCGCGCCGTCCGGCTGGCCCTGAGGATGCGCGTGCTGACCGCCATCTTCAGCAATCTCACCGACAACGTGAGCGCGACGGTGAACGGCACGGTGGCGGCGTGCCGCGCGTTCATCTTCGAAGGCGACGGCTATGTCTTCGTCGACGGCGGCGTGGTGACACCCGGCCACGTCAACCGATGCGAAATTCGCATCGACAGTCTGCTGCCGGAGCGGACGGGCCACGTAACCATCGGCTTCTCCCATATCGACTTCCTGTGCGGCGACGGCGACGCACCGGGCGACGTTGAGACCACGTTCCTGCGCGCCGCCCGGGCGGCGGAGCTGCGCGCGGTGTCCGGCACCGCTCCCGGAAGCACGCCGGTCGAACCGATCAGCGCGTGAAAATGGGGGGATGGCATGAGAGGCATCGTTCTCGCCGGCGGCGCGGGCACCCGCCTGCACCCGGTCACCCGCGCGGTGTCCAAGCAGTTGCTGCCGGTCTACGACAAACCGTTGGTCTATTACCCGCTGAGCACGCTGATGCTGGCCGGCATCCGCGACCTTCTCGTCATCACCACGCCGGACGACGCCCCGGGCTTTCAGCGCCTGCTCGGTGACGGCGGCCGCTGGGGCGTGTCGATCCGTTACGCCGTGCAGCCGCATCCCGACGGGTTGGCCCAGGCGTTCCTGATCGGCCGCGCCTTCATCGGCAATGGCCCCTGCGCTCTGGCCCTGGGCGACAACGTTCTCTTCGGCGACGGCCTGGCCCACCGGCTGCGCCGTGCAGCGGCGCGGCGGCGCAACGGTGTTCGCCCACCAGGTCGCCGACCCCGAGCGCTACGGCATCGTCGCCTTCGATGCCGATGGCCGGGCGATATCCATCGTGGAAAAGCCGCGGCGGCCCGGCTCGAACTGGGCGGTGACGGGCCTCTACTTCTATGACAACGACGTCGTGTCGATCGCCGCCGAGATCACGCCGAGCGCACGCGGCGAACTGGAGATCACCGACGTCAACGCCCGCTATCTGGAGCGCGGCGCCCTGCACGTCGAACGCCTGGGCCGCGGCTTCGCCTGGTTCGACACGGGCACGCACGAAAGCCTCGCCGAGGCGACGAGCTTCGTCCAGACGATCGAACGGCGGCAGGGCCAACGGATCGTCGTCCCGGAGGAGATCGCCTTTCACAACGGCTGGATCACCAGCGCCGAACTGGCCGCTCTCGGCCACGAACTGGGAAAGAGCGGCTACGGCCGCTATCTCCTGCGACTGGCCGGCGAGGCCGATGCGCCGCCCCGGTGCGGCGCGCTGGAACCGGCCTGACCCGCCCGCACCCGTCCCCCTCAACACCGACGCCCCCTGCGCCCTCGGGGCGCCGGGGCAGTCTCAAGACGAAAGGGGTAAATCGTCTGACGTTGCGCCTAACGGATCGCTGCCGTCATTGCTGCTATAACCACGAACAAGCGCCGCTCAAGGCGCAGGTGGGTTGGGGGCATGGATGTGCAGCGGAGGCGCCGGGACGGGCCGTGCATTGGCGTGGGACGAGCGGCGACGGGTCTGGCGGCTCGTCCCGTTCCTTTTGATCTTCGGAACCATTGACGCACGCGCCCAGTCGGTCGAAGATCTCTCGCGGCTCTCCATCGAAGAGTTGTCGACCCTTCAGGTCACCTCCGTGTCGAAACGCGCGGAGTCGATCAGCACCGCGCCGGCCGCGGTCTACGTCATCACCGCGGAGGACATCCGCCGCGCCGGTGCGCTCAGCGTGCCGCAGGCCCTGCGCCTGGCTCCCAATCTGGAGGTGGCGCAGCTCAACGCCTACAACCACGCGGTGGCGGCGCGTGGCTTCAACTCCCCGGAATCCTCCAACAAGCTGCTGGTCCTGGTCGACGGGCGCAGCGTCTATTCCCCGTTCGCCGCCACCGTGTTCTGGGAATCGGTCGACGTCCCCGTCGCCGACATCGACCGCATCGAGGTGATCAGCGGCCCGGGCGGCACCCTGTGGGGCGCCAACGCGGTGAACGGCGTCGTCAACATCATCACCAAGCCGGCCGCCGAGACCCAGGGCGTCCTCTTCGACGCCGCGGCGGGCAACGTGGAGCGTGCCGGCACCGCCCGCTTCGGCGGACGGATCGGCGACCTCGGCGCCTACCGGGTCTACGCCAGCGGCTTCCGCCACGACGACACCGACCCGGCGACCGCCGGCGACACGCTGACCGACGCATTCGACGGGACCCAGGCCGGCTTCCGCATGGATCTCGCCGACGACGGCGACGCCTACACGCTGCAGGGCGACGTCTACCGGCGCCACACCGACTATCTCGATACGGTCCTGCACGGCGGCAATCTGCTCGGCCGCTGGACACGCAGCTTCGGCAAGGGATCGACCCTGGAGGTCCAGACCTACTACGACCGCAAGGTGCGGGACTACGTCATCGCCACCGACGATCTCGAGACCTACGAGGTCCAGGTGCAGCACAACCGCACGCTGGGGGAGCGGCACGAGCTCGTGCTCGGGGCCGAATACCGGCGCTGGCACTCGCGCTTCTCCTCGCGGGTGGCGCTCGGATTCGCCGACCCGACCGCCACCCTGTCGGTCAGCAACGTCTTCGTCCAGGACACCGTCGCGCTGGCGCCGGACCTCCACCTCACCGCGGGTCTCAAGGCGGAGAGCAACAGCTACACCGGCCTCGACGCCATGCCGAACCTGCGCCTGGCTTGGCAGGTCGAGAAGGATCACGTGCTGTGGGCGGCGGTGTCGCGCGCCGTGCGCACGCCGTCGCGCATCGACCGCGAGCTGGAAGGCGGCGGTTTCCTGGTGCCCTCGTCCGAGTTCCGCACCGAGAAGCTGACCGCCTTCGAGATCGGCTACCGCGGCCGGCCCACCGCCGCGACGTCCCTCTCGGTGTCCGCCTTCTACAACCTTTACGACGATCTGCGGTCGCTGGGAGTCGCCCCCTCGGGGCAGTTGCGGTGGCAGAACGACCTGGAAGGGGAAACCTGGGGCGTGGAGGCCTGGGGCAGCGTCGACGTGACGTCGGCCTGGCGCCTGCGCGCCGGCGGCAACTGGCTGCGCAAGGACCTGCACGTGACGGGCGGCGCGGTCGACCTGTCCGAGGCGCAGGCGGCCGGCCAGGACCCGGACTACCAGGTGCAGTTGCGCTCCGAGCTGGATCTCGGCGCCGGCGTGCTGTTCGACGTCGGGCTGCGCCACGTCGGCCAGGTGTCGCCGTCGGAGGTGCCGAGCTACACCGCGCTCGACGCCCACCTGCTGTGGCAGCTGACGCCGTCCCTCACCGTCTCGCTGCACGGCTGGAACCTTCTCGACGAGGGCCATCTGGAGGTGATCGACCCCGGCACCAGCCCGCCACGCGACATCGGCCGTTCCATCTACGCGCGCATTCGTGCGGAATTCTGAACGATGCCCCGCCGCCGGAGGCTTCGTACGCGTCTGTGCATCCTGCTCGGCCTGGCGCCGGCGCTTGCCGGCGCCACCATGGCGGATGCGGACTCGCTCGAGCTGGCGGTCAAGGCGACCTATCTTTACAAGTTCGCGCCCTTCGTCGCATGGCCGGAGGCGGCGCTGGGAGGGCCGGACGCCCCGATCGCCGTGTGCATCGTCGGCCCCGACCCGTTCGGTTCGGTGATCGACCGGGCGGTCGCCGGACAGCGGCTGGGAGAGCGGCCGTTCGTCGTCCGACGGCCGGCGTCGGCCGCCGCCGCCGACGGCTGCCACGTCGCCTTCGTCGGGCACCGCGACCCGGGAGCGGTCGCCGCCGCCCTGCGGGGCCTGCGCGGCCGGCCGGTGCTGACCGTCACCGACCGGCAGGGCGCGCGGGAGGCCAAGGGGATCGTCAACTTCGTGATCGTCGACGGCCGCGTCCGCTTCGAGATCGACGGCCGGACGGCGGCCGAGAACGGCATCGCGATCAGCTCGAAGCTCCTGAGCCTCGCGGTGCCCGGACAGGATGGGGAGTGAGGGGACCGGGATGGCACGAGGCACCGACACGCCGCGCCTGTGGGGGCCTGTTCCGTTGGGGACGCTGGCCGTCGCCCTGTGCCTGCTGCTCGCCGGCGTCGCCATGGCGGTCGTCAACGAGCGCACCTACGAGGCCCAGAAGCAAGAGGAATTGCGGGTGCAGGCGCGCATCCTGGCGGCGACCCTGACGGCGGCCCTCGCCTTCGACGACCGCGCCGCCGCCCAGGAGTACGTCGACGCCCTGGCCGTCAACCCGGAGGTGCTGGAGACGGCGGTGTACACGACCCAGGGCGCCCTCTTCGTCTCCTACCGGCGGCCGCCCGCCCGTGCCGCGGTGGGAACCGCCCGGCCACTCCCCGCAGCGGACGAGGTCCTCGACGTGACCGCGCCGATCATCCAGGGCGACCTCCCCCTCGGCAGCGTGCTTCTGCGCGCCGTCAGGGAACCCTTCGTCAGCCGCCTGCACCGCTACGTCGGCATCGGCCTGCTGGTGACGATGGCCTCGCTGGTCGTCGTCGTCCTCGGCGCCGCCCATGCCGCCCTGTCGCGCGCCAACCTGGAACTGCAAGGCAAGGCTGCCGCCCTGGCGGAGGCCTATGAACGGCTGCGCACGGAATCGGGCGAACGCCGCAAGGCCGAGGACGCGCTGCGCCAGAGCCAGAAGATGGAGGCGATCGGCCAGCTGACGGGCGGGGTGGCGCACGACTTCAACAACCTGCTGCAGGTGATCGGCGGCAGCCTCGAGCTGCTGCGCCCGGCCCTTGCCGGCGACGGCGTGGCGACCGAACGGCTGGCCGGCGCCTGCGACGCGGTGATGCGCGGGGCGAAGCTGACCGCCCAGCTCCTCGCCTTCGCCCGGCGCCAGCCGCTGCAGCCCGGCGTCGTCAACCTCGGCCGCTTCGTGCGCGGCATGGACGAGCTGCTGCGCCGCGCGCTGGGGGAGGAGGTCGAATTGGAGACGGTGATCGGCGGCGGCCTGTGGAACACCCTGGTGGACCCGGCACAGGTGCAGAACGCCGTCCTTAACTTGGCGATCAACGCCCGCGACGCCATGCCGGATGGCGGCCGGCTGACCGTCGAGATCGGCAACGCGTTCCTCGACGACCATTACGCCGCGGCCCACAGCGACGTGGAACCCGGTCAGTACGTCGTGCTGGCGGTCACCGACACCGGCACGGGCATGCCGCCCGACGTGGTGGAGCGGGTGTTCGACCCGTTCTTCACCACCAAACCCGAAGGCAAGGGTACCGGCCTCGGCCTCAGCATGGTCTACGGGTTCGTCAAGCAGTCCGGCGGCCACGTCGCCGTCTACAGCGAGCCCGGCCACGGCACCACCATCAAGATCTACCTGCCCCGCACGCGCCAGGACGAGACCGTCGCCGCCGAAGCGCCGCTCGCACCGCCGAGCGGCGGCCACGAGACCATCCTGGTGGTGGAGGACGACGAACAGGTCCGCGCCACCGTGGTCGCCCTGCTCGGCGATCTCGGCTATCGCGTCCTCCAGGCCGGCGACGGGCAGAAGGGGCTGGCGGTCATCGAGGAGGGCACCGCCGTCGACCTGCTGTTCACCGACGTGGTGATGCCCGGACCGGTGCGCAGCACCGAGATGGCCCGGCGCGCCCAGGCGATCCTGCCCGACCTCGCCGTGCTCTTCACCTCCGGCTACACCGAGAACGCCATCGTCCATGGCGGACGCCTGGACGAGGGGATCACCTTGCTGGGCAAGCCCTACACCCGCGAAGCGCTGGCGCGGAAGATCCGGCAGGTGCTGGACGCCGCCCGGGCGAAGAACGCCCGCCCGCTCCCCGCCGACCCACCCGCCGCCCTGCCCGCCGCCCTGCCCGCCGCCCTGCCCGCCAAGGCCCGGCCGCTGCGCGTCCTGCTGGTCGAGGACGACGCGCTGATCCGCATGACGACCGGCGCCATGCTGTCGGCCATGGGGCACAGCGTGGCCGAGGCGGCCGACGCCGAAGCGGCCCTGGCCGTGCTGACCCGCGAGGCGGTGGACGTCCTGCTGACCGACGTCAACCTGCCCCGCCGGTCCGGCACCGACCTGGCGGCCGAGGCCCTGCGCCACGACGCCCACCTGCGCGTCGTCTTCGCCACCGGCCACGACCTGGCGCTGGAGGAACCGCTGTCCGGCGCCACGGTGCTGCGCAAACCCTACACGGAAGCCGAGCTGCGACGCGCGCTGGCCTAAAGCGGGATCACTCCAGGTGGCATCACCTGGAGTGATCCCGCTCCAAATTCAAATGTTTAGAGCAAGATCGCTTTTGGCCGGTCCGGCCAAAAGCGATCTTGCTCTAGCCGCGCCTCAGATTCCGAACAGGAACAGGATCGCCAGCCCGCCGGCGAAGGCCGCGACGCCGGCGACGGGATGGCGGGCGCCGCCGATGGCGGCGTAGCTGACCAGCACGGTGCCCGCCAGCACCTTGATCCCCGCCGCCACCGCCGCCGCCGGCGCGGCCGCCAGCAGCAGGAGCGACGGGTTGGCGACCATGGCGAGGGGAATGATGTAGAGGCCGATGCCGATGCGCATCGCCTGCACCGCCACCGACAGCCAGGGGGCGTCGGCGATGCCGGCGGCGACGAACACGGTGCCGCACACCGGCGGCGTGATGGTGCACAGCAGCGCGTACCAGAACACGAACATGTGCCCGTGCAGCTCCGGCAGGCCGAGCTCCACCAGGGCCGGACCGGCGACGGCGATGCAGATGAGGTAGGCGGCGGTGGTCGGCAGCTCCATGCCGAGCACCATGCAGGCCGCCGCCGTCAGCAGCAGCGCCACCCACAGCCGGTCGCCGGAGAGGCTGACGATCAGCGAGGTGACCTTGACCCCCAGGCCGGTGGCGTTGAACACGCCGACGATCACCCCGGCGCAGATCAGGATGGCGGCGATGAAGGCGATCTGCCGCGCCGCGTCCACCAGGGCGACCTGGACGCGCTCCCACCACAGCGCGGCGCTGAAGCGCAGGCGGCCGTCGAACCCCAGCAGGGCCGCGGTGATCGCGGCCGCGGCCAGCGCCGAGTAGGCCGGCGAATAGTCCAGCACCATCATCATGACGACGAGGATCGCCAGCGGCAGCAGGAAGAAGGGCGCCGCCAGGCCGACCTTGGCCCAGCCCGGCAGGTCCTCCTTCGGCACGCCGGAGAGCTTGTAGCGGATGGCGAAGAAGTGGATGCCGATCCACGAGGCGGCGAAGAACAGGATCGCCGGCAGCACCGCGGCGACGGCGACCTCGGTGTAGCGGATGCGCAGCAGCTCGGCCATGATGAAGGCGCCGGCCCCCATCACCGGCGGCATGATCTGTCCGCCGGTGGAGGCCACGGCCTCGGTCGCCGCGGCGAAGGCCGGCGGATAGCCCATGCGCTTCATCGCCGGGATGGTGATGGTGCCGACCGAGGCGACGTTGGCCGAGGCCGAGCCGGAGATGGTGCCGTAGAGCGCCGAGCCCAGGACCGCCACCTTGGCGGCGCCCGCCTTGAACCGCCCGGCGAGCTGGGTCGCCAGCGCCATGAAGCCGGTTCCCGCCTCGCCCGCCGAGACGAAGGCGCCGAGGATCAGGAACGGCACGATCAGGTCGATCGAGGTGCCCGTCATCAGCCCCCACAGCCCGCCTTCGGCAACCACCAGGTTGCCGAGGAAGTAGTCGAGCGGGATGCCGCCGTGCCCCAGGGTGCCCGGCAGGAGCTCGCCGAAGAATCCGTAGGCCAGCACCACCAGCGCCACCGCCGGCAGCACCGGCTGCACGGCGCGGCGCGCCATCTCCAGAACCACCAGGATCAGCACCACCGCCAGCGCGTACTGGAACAGGCTGCCGTCGAGCGAGCCGTACTGTTCGACGATGGCTTCACGGTTGACGATGATGAAGAGGCAGCCCAGCACGCCGCAGGCGCAGGCGGCGTAGCCCGCCAGCCGCGACACCCGCCCGCGCGCGGCGGCGAACACGAAGATCCAGGGCAGCGCGGCCAGGAGGTGCAGCGGCCGGCTGACCAGGTTGGGCACGAGGCCGGAGACGATCAGCCAGACGTGCACCCCCACGGTGCCGGCCGCGGCCGCCACCAGCAGCAGCTTTTCGAGGGAGGCGCGCCGCGGCAGCGCCGCGGGTGCTGCGGTGGTTTCGCTCATGACGGGATGCTTTTTTCTGAATGGAGATCGGTTGTGCCGGTCCCCCCTCCTGACCTCCCCCACTGCGCGGGGGGAGGTCAGGAGGGGGCCGAAGCGACGCGTCCGGGCCGGCCTACTGCAGCGCCGGGTCGATGGCGACGCCCGCTTCCTTGTAGTAGCGCAGCGCCCCGGGGTGGAGCTTGGTGGCCATCAGGTTCACCTGGTCCGGCGAGACCGCCTTCCACCACGGGTTCTTCCCGGCCATGGCGTCGCGCTTGGTCCAGAAGATCTTGGTGATCTGGTAGGCGGTGTCGTCGTCCATGGCGGTGGTGGTGAAGCCGCCGACCGGCACGCCGACGGTCTGCACGTCGCCTTCCAGCCCCTTGTAGGTGTCCTGCGCGATGGTCACCGGGCCGGACGCGGAATCGAGCGTCAGCACCGTGTCGAGCTGCGCCGGCGTGAGGGAGAGGATGCGGATCGGCGTGTTGGTCGCCAGCTCCGTCACGCCGGGCGTCGGGTGCGAGGAGCAGGTGGTGTAGCCCACCACCTTGCGGTTGCGCACCGCGTTGTCGGCGGAGGCGAGCTCGACGTCGACGATGTTGACCTTGCCCTCCATGCCCAGCGCCTTGAGGATGGCGGTGGTCCGCCCCTCGCAGAAGGTGCCCTTGCCGCCGCCGATGAAGTCCTTGCCTTCGAGCTGGGTGATGTCGGTGATCCCGGAGTCCGCGCGCACCACGAAGTGCACGGTGACCGGCGGCATGACGAACAGGGAGCGGATGCGGTCGTAGCCGCTCTCCCCCTCGAACGGCTTCTTGCCGGCGCGGGCGTTGGCCAGCAGGTTGGGCGGCGTGGTGAAGATGAAGTTGCCCGGCCGCTTGGCCGCTTCCTTGACGTTCTGGACGGAGCCCTGGCTCTCCTCGACCGTCGCCTGGATCTTGCCGTCGGTGGCGGCCTTCAGCGCCTCGCCGATCTGCACGACCATGACGTAGTAGGAGGACGACGAGGTCGCCGACTTCAGGGTCACTCGCTCCTGGGCGGCGGCGGGACCGGCGGCCGACAGCGACAGCGCGGCGAGGGCCGCCGCGAACAAAAGTTTCTTCATGGGGACTCCATCCTCCCGGATCGATGCCGTGGAAGCGTTCTGGTTGGTTGTTCCGGACGATAGGGGGGCGGCGGCGGCGCTGTCAATTCATGGGGTCGGTCCACGAACGCCGGTACGTCAGGGGCCGTGCGCAGCCCCCCGAGGATCGCCGCCCAGCCGCATTTGCACGGCGGCAAGCAGGTCCCCGGCGCCGGTCACGACGGCGGCCACCCGGTCCCCGTCGGGAGCAGCCACGTCGTAGTCAGCAAGATTGCGAAGCTGGTGACAGCGGTTCAGCAAGCGCCCGTGATCGGCCGGCATGCGGCCGGACTGGACCAAGTGGCGCCCGAAAAGGCCGATGACCGTGGCGTGCGTCTTCGCCAGCTCGTGCAGTGCCCCTTCATGGACCAGAGCGGCCCGTGCGGCGTTGAAGCCGCCGTAGTAGGCCCGGTTCACGGCACCGTCGAGATCGCCATGGGCCAGAAACAGTTCTGCGGACTCGAGTGCCCGGACCGCTTTGGCAAGGAGCTCCGCCGACGTCACAGCCGCAGACCTTCGGCGGCTATGCGCCGCGTCAGGTGGGGCATCGGATGGGCATCGGGTTCTTCGAGGCTGCCCTCTTCGATGGAAAGCGGCTGAATCAGAAGGCCGTGGTCGAGCAGGACGTCGTATGCGTCGTCGGCCATCGCCAGCGCCTCGCCGACCACGTCCTCGATGGGTGACGCCAGGATCACCGCCACGTCGAGATCGTTGTCCCGCCGATGATCGCGCCGCGCCCGACTGCCGTACACCGCCAGCCCACGCAAGCGGTCGACATAGCGGTGGCGCATCCGCTTGGCGAACGCCGCCAGCGCGCATTGCTCCGCTTCGCTCAGATCGGAAGCTCTGGATGTCGGCATGCCTTTGGCTCCTTCGGACCATGACTATGGCACGGGGCCGACGCGCTGCCAAACCTGGCGCGTCCGGTGGAGCCCGCCCGCCCCGGCTTCGGGAAACGCGTGGCGGAGCGACGCGGTCCGTTCCGTGATCCCGTCCCGTCGTTTTCCTGCACAAGCATGCAGGGATTCCGTATCCTGTCCTCCCGCACGCAGCCCGTCGGGAGGAATCCCCCGTTGTTCCGCAAGTTCGTCTACCTCCTGGCGCTGGCCCGCGAAGGGCATTTCGGACGGGCGGCCGAGGCGTGCCACGTCTCGCAGCCGACGCTCTCCAACGCCATCCGCCAGCTCGAGGAGGACCTGCAGGTCCCCATCGTCGAGCGCGGGCAAAAGTTCGCCGGCTTCACCCCGGAGGGCCGCAAGGTGCTGGAGTACGCCCGGCGCATCGTCGCCGAGCGCGACGGGCTGCGCCAGGAGCTCGTCGCCATGGCCGAGGGCGTGTCGGGCAACCTGCGCATCGCCGCCATCCCGACCGCGCTGCCGGCCGTGCCGCACCTGCTGGCCAGCTTCGCCGAGCGCTACCCGGCGACCCGCGCCGCCATCCGTTCCACCAGCTCGCGCGAGATCCAGCGCGACCTCGACGCCTTCGAACTGGACGCCGCCGTCACCTATCTCGACAACGAGCCGCTGAAGCACGTGCGCACCGTACCGCTCTATTCCGAGCGCTACCTGCTGCTGACCCGGCGCGAGGACGTCGCTCCCGAGACCCGCACCATCACCTGGGGCGAGACGGCGCAGCGGCGGCTGTGCCTGCTCACCCCCGACATGCAGAACCGGCGCATCGCCGACGCCGCCTTCCGCATGGCCGACAGGACGGTCAAGCCGACGGTCGAGACCAACTCCATCAGCACCCTCTACACGCTGGCCCTGACGGGGGTCGGCGCCAGCGTCGTACCGAGCCAGCTGCTGACCCAGATGCCCAGGCACCGCGAGCTGGTGGCGCTCCCGCTCACCGAGCCGGACCTGACCTACGCCGTCGGCCTCGTCTACGCCGACCGCGATCCGCCGGCACCGCTCGCCAAGGCGCTCGCCAACGTGGCGGCGGACAGCACGGTGGGCCAGCGCCTGAGCGCCACCCTGGCGGAGACGCTGGCGGCCTGGGACGCGGCACGATAGCGAAACCCTATGACGCCATCCGAAAATGAAATTTGCGGACCTGCCGATCATCCCGCAGGCTGACCGTCATCACCCATGACGACCCGGCGCCCGCCGGGCTTCAGCCAAGGACATCGGCCGCACCACGCAGGCGGCCGGGGGAGGGATCGTGAACGGTCGAGCACCCTGGGACGCGGAGCGCGCCCGCACCATCGTCGAGAACCACAAGAGCCTGCGGGGCGCCCTGCTGCCGATCCTGCACGCGCTGCAGGAGGAGTTCGGCTGCATCGACGAGGAGGCCGTTCCGCTGCTCGCCGGCGCGCTGAACCTGTCGCGCGCCGACGTGCACGGGGTGGTGTCCTTCTATCACGAGTTCCGCCGCACCCGGCCCGGCCGCCACACCATCAAGGTGTGCCGCGCCGAGGCCTGCCAGTCGATGGGCTGCGACGGCCTGATCGACCACATCAAGGCGAAGCTGAAGGTCGACTTCCACGGCACCACCGACGACGACGCCTTTACCCTGGAGCCGGTGTTCTGCCTCGGCAACTGCGCCCTGTCGCCGGCGGTGATGATCGACGACAGGCTCTACGGCCGCGTCGACGCCCGCCGCTTCGACGCGCTGACCGGCGCCCTGCGCCAGACGGAGTGCGTGCAATGAGCGCCCCCGTCACCGTGTACGTCCCGCGCGACGCCGCGGCCCTGTCGGTCGGCGCCGACGAGGTGGCCGCCGCCGTCGCCGCCGAGGCGCACCGCCGGGGCGCCGACGTGCGCATCGTCCGCAACGGCTCGCGCGGCATGCTGTGGCTGGAGCCGCTGGTCGAGGTGGCTCTCGCGCAGGGCCGCGTCGCCTACGGACCCGTCGCGCCGGAGGACGTCCCTGCCCTGTTCGACGCCGGCTTCCTCATGGGCGGCGACCATCCGCTCGGCCACGGCCCGACCGAGGAGATCCCCTACTTCAAGAACCAGGAGCGCCTGACCTTCGCGCGCTGCGGCATCATCGACCCCGTGTCGGTCGAGGACTACCGCGCCCACGGCGGCTTCGCCGGGCTGGAGAAGGCGCTGGCCATGACGCCGGCGGAGATCGTCGCCGCGGTCACCGAGTCCGGCCTGCGCGGCCGCGGCGGCGCCGGCTTCCCCACCGGCATCAAGTGGAACACGGTGCTGAACGCCAAGGCGGACCAGAAATACGTCTGCTGCAACGCCGACGAGGGCGACAGCGGCACCTTCGCCGACCGCATGATCATGGAAGGCGACCCGTTCTGCCTGATCGAGGGCATGACGATCGCCGCACTCGCCGTGGAGGCCACCCACGGCATGATCTACATCCGCTCCGAATACCCCCACGCCGTCGCCACCATGAACGAGGCGATCGCCCACGCCTACGAGCAGGGCTGGCTCGGCGAGAACATCCACGGCACGACCCACACCTTCCACCTGGAGACCCGGACGGGTGCCGGCGCCTACATCTGCGGCGAGGAGACCTCCATGCTGGAAAGCCTGGAGGGCAAGCGCGGCGTGGTCCGCGCCAAGCCGCCGCTGCCGGCGCTGGAGGGCCTGTTCGGCAAGCCGACCGTGGTCAACAACGTGCTGTCGCTGACCTCGGTGCCGGTGATCCTCGACAAGGGGGCCGCCTACTACCGCGACTTCGGGGTGGGGCGCTCGCGCGGCACGCTGGCCTTCCAGCTCGCCGGCAACATCCGCCGCGGCGGCATCGTCGAGAAGGCGTTCGGCGTCTCCCTGCGCACGCTGCTGGAGGAGTTCGGCGGCGGCACCATCAGCGGCCGGCCGATCCGCGCGGTGCAGGCCGGCGGCCCGCTCGGCGCCTACCTGCCGTCCCACCTGTTCGACCTGCCCAAGGACTACGAGGCGTTCGCCGCGGTCGAGGCGATGGTCGGCCACGGCGGCATCGTCGTCTTCGACGACACCGTCGACATGGCCCGGCAGGCCCGCTTCGCCATGGAGTTCTGCGTCGCCGAGAGCTGCGGCAAGTGCACCCCCTGCCGCGTCGGCTCGATCCGCGGCGTCGAGACCATCGACCGCATCATCGCCGGCCAGCAGGTCGAGCGGAACCTCGCCATCCTGAACGACCTCTGCGAGGTCATGACCGACGGCTCGCTGTGCGCCATGGGCGGCATGACGCCGATCCCCGTGCGCAGCGCGCTCAAGCATTTCCCCGAGGACTTCGCCCGCGGCCCCGCCGCCATGGCGGCCGAGTGACCGGAGAGGACCCGATCATGACGATGATCCACGAGATCGACTACGGCACCCCCGCCCGCACGTCCGAAACCATGGTCACGCTGGAGATCGACGGCCGCAGCGTCACCGTCCCGGAAGGCACCTCGGTGATGCGCGCGGCGGCGGAGGCCGGGATCACCGTGCCCAAGCTGTGCGCCACCGACCATCTCGAGGCCTTCGGCTCGTGCCGCCTGTGCATGGTCGAGATCGAGGGCCGCCGCGGCACCCCGGCGTCCTGCACCACCCCGGTGGCGCCGGGGATGAAGGTGGCGACCCAGAACGAGCGCCTCGCCCGCCTGCGCAAGGGGGTGATGGAGCTCTACATCTCCGACCACCCGCTGGACTGCCTGACCTGCGCCGCCAACGGCGACTGCGAGCTGCAGGACATGGCCGGTGCGGTGGGGCTGCGCGAGGTGCGCTACGGCTACGACGGCGCCAACCACCTGAAGAAGCAGAAGGACGAGAGCAACCCCTACTTCACCTTCGACCCGTCGAAGTGCATCGTCTGCTCGCGCTGCGTGCGCGCCTGCTCCGAGGTGCAGGGGACCTTCGCGCTGACCATCGACGGCCGCGGCTTCGCCTCCATGGTGTCGCCGGGTGCCCGCGAGTCCTTCATGGGCTCCGAATGCGTGTCCTGCGGCGCCTGCGTCCAGTCCTGCCCGACCGCGACGCTGATCGAGAAGTCGGTCGTCCAGCACGGCCAGCCCGAGCACAGCGTCATCACCACCTGCGCCTATTGCGGCGTCGGCTGCTCCTTCAAGGCGGAGATGCAGGGCACCACCGTGGTGCGCATGACCCCCCACAAGGACGGCGGCGCCAACGAGGGCCATTCCTGCGTCAAGGGCCGCTTCGCCTGGGGCTACGCCACCCACAAGGACCGCGTCATGCACCCGATGGTGCGCGAGAGCACCAGCGACCCGTGGCGGGTCGTGTCGTGGGAGGAGGCGATCGCCACCGCGGCGCGGCGCCTCAAGGCGGTGCAGGAGACGTACGGCCGGCACGCCATCGGCGGCATCACCTCGTCGCGTTGCACGAACGAGGAGGTGTACGTCGTCCAGAAGATGATCCGCGCCGCCTTCGGCACCAACAACGTCGACACGTGCGCGCGCGTCTGCCACTCCCCGACCGGCTACGGCCTCAAGCAGACCTTCGGCACCTCGGCCGGCACCCAGGACTTCCGCTCGATCGACAAGACCGACGTCATCCTGGTGATCGGCGCCAACCCGACCGACGGGCACCCGGTGTTCGGCTCGCGCATGAAGAAGCGCATCCGCGCCGGCGCCAAGCTGATCGTCGCCGACCCCCGGCGCATCGACCTGGTGCGCAGCCCGCACGTCCAGGCCGCCCACCACCTGCAGCTCCGCCCCGGCAGCAACGTGGCGCTGCTCAACGCCATGGCCCACGTGATCGTCACCGAAGGGCTGGTGAACCGCCCGTTCGTCGCCGAGCGTTGCGAGGCGGACGAGTTCGCCCGGTGGGAGTCCTTCATCGCCGAACCGCGCAACAGCCCGGAGATCGCCGAGGCGTCGACCGGCGTGCCGGCCGCCGAGATCCGCGCCGCCGCCCGCCTCTACGCCACCGGCGGCAACGCCGCCATCTATTACGGCCTCGGCGTCACCGAGCACACCCAGGGCTCGACCACCGTCATGGCCATGGCGAACCTCGCCATGGCGACCGGCAACATCGGCCGCGAGGGTGTCGGCGTGAACCCGCTGCGCGGGCAGAACAACGTGCAGGGCTCGTGCGACATGGGCTCCTTCCCGCACGAGCTGCCGGGCTACCGCCACGTCTCCGACAGCGCCGTGCGGGCGCAGTTCGAGGCGGCCTGGGGCGCCCCCATCGATCCCGAGCCGGGCCTGCGCATCCCCAACATGTTCGACGCCGCCATCGGCGGCACCTTCAAGGGCATGTTCGTCCAGGGCGAGGACATCGCCCAGTCCGACCCCAACACCCAGCACGTCTCGGCGGCGCTGTCGTCGCTGGAATGCCTGGTCGTCCAAGACCTCTTCCTCAACGAGACGGCGGCCTTCGCCCACGTCTTCTTCCCCGGCACCTCGTTCCTGGAGAAGGACGGCACCTTCACCAACGCCGAGCGGCGCATCAACCGCGTGCGGCCGGTGATGCCGGAGAAGACCGGCAAGGCGGAATGGCGGGTGGTCGCCGAGCTGGCGTCGGCGCTGGGATATCCCATGCACTACGACACGGCGTCGGAGATCATGGACGAGATCGCCCGCCTCACGCCCACCTTCGCCGGCGTCAGCTTCAAGCGGCTGGACGAGGAAGGCAGCCTGCAATGGCCGGTGACCGACGCCGCCCCGCACGGCACGCCGATCATGCACGCCAACGGCTTCGTGCGCGGCAAGGGCCGCTTCATGATCACCGAGTACATCGCCACCGAGGAGCGGCCGTCGCGCGACTACCCGCTGATCCTCACCACGGGCCGCATCCTCAGCCACTACAACGTCGGCGCCCAGACCCGGCGCACCGCCAACGTCGCCTGGCACCCCGAGGACATCCTGGAGATCAACGCCCACGACGCCGAGCAGCGGGGCATCCGCGACGGCGACCTGGTGTCGGTGGGGAGCCGCGTCGGCGCCACCACCCTGCGGGCGCAGATCTCCGACCGCATGCCGCCGGGGGTCGTCTACACCACCTTCCACCATCCGGTGACCGGCGCCAACGTGGTGACCACGGACGCCTCGGACTGGGCGACCAACTGCCCGGAATACAAGGTGACCGCGGTGCAGATCCGCCTCAGCAACCAGCCGACCGACTGGGCGCAGCGCCACGCGCCGATCGTCAAGGTCGGCGTCGCCGCGGAGTAGGAGGACGTGATGCCCTGCGGGAGCGCCGCGGCGACCGGCTCGGTCGCCGTCACCGGCACCGGCCACGCCGGAGCGGTGACCTGGATGATCGCCGAGGAGACCCCGGTGGCGTTCGAGTACAACGGGCGCTCCCACGCGGTGATGATGGCCACCCCGGCCGACCTCGAGGACTTCGCGCTGGGGTTCTCGCTGTGCGAGGGCATCGTCGCCGCCCCCGGGGACATCGAGCGGGTGACGGTGCGCCGCACCCACGGCGGCATCGTCCTCGACATCCGCGCCGACGCCATGCGGCTGATGAGCGGGTCCCTGCGCAAGCGCTCGATGGAGGGCCGCAGCGGCTGCGGCCTGTGCGGCGTCGAGAGCCTCGCCAACGCGGTGCGGACGCCGCGCCGGGTGCCGCCCGGCGTCGCGCCCTCGCCGCCGGCGGTGGCCGCCGCCTTCGCCGCCCTCAAGGACCACCAGCCGATGACGCGGGCCAACCGGTCGGTCCACGCCGCCGCCTGGTGCGACCCCGACGGCGGCATCCGCCTCGCCCGCGAGGACGTCGGCCGCCACAACGCGCTCGACAAGCTGGCCGGCGCCCTGGCCGGTGCCGGGATCGACCCGTCCGCCGGCTTCGTCGTCATGTCCAGCCGCTGCAGCTTCGAGCTGGTGCAGAAGGCGGCGACGCTCGGCGTGCCGCTGCTCGCCACCCTGTCAGCGCCCACCGCGCTGGCGCTCGAGCTGGCGCACGCGGCCGGCATGACCCTGGCCGCCCGCGCCCCCGGCGACGGCGTGATCCTCTTCTGACCCGACCCTGACGGAGCCTCGCGATGCACGACAAGGACCTGATCCGCATGGCGAACCAGATCGCCGGCTATTTCGCCTCCTACCCCCACGAGCACGCGGTGGCCGAGACCGTCGCCCACATCCGCGACTTCTGGGAACCACGCATGCGCCGCCACCTGCTGGAGCACATCGAGGCCGGCGGCCACGGCCTGCACGACCTGGTGCTGAAGGGGGCGGAGCGGCTGCGGGCGCCGGCGTGAGGTTGCCGCATCGTACCCCCACCCAAACCCTCCCCCACTGACGCGGGGGAGGGCTTTCTCCTCCCCCCGCGAAGTGGGGGGAGGCCGGGAGGGGGGTACAACCCGACCACTTGCCCCAGCCATCCGACTCCCCCTCCCGCCTCTCCTGCGTTATAGGGGGGAGCGTACGGGGCAACGGGAGCCGTGGATGAAGGTCGGCATCGACATGGGGACGACCGGGGCGGGCGCTCCGGCAGCGCTCGACCTGGAGGAGCTGCTGGCGACCCGCCTGCTGGTGCAGGGCAACTCCGGCTCGGGCAAGTCGCACCTGCTGCGCCGGCTGGTGGAGCAGAGCG
The DNA here is from genome assembly GCF_051225715.1 of Azospirillum sp. ST 5-10. NCBI lineage: Bacteria > Pseudomonadati > Pseudomonadota > Alphaproteobacteria > Rhodospirillales > Azospirillaceae > Azospirillum > Azospirillum sp. ST 5-10. Next base: position 37,723 of record NZ_JBPJSP010000037.1, on the reverse strand, counting down.
CACCCTGGGTGCAGCAGGCGATCCTCGATCCCGAGGGCGACTTCGTCACCCTGGCCGAGCGCTTCGGCCACGTGGTGGTGGACGCCGCCGACCACAGCGAGGCGGCGCTGCAGCGCATCGCCGCCCGGGTGCGCCAGCACCGGGTGTCGGTGGTGCTGAACCTGGAGGGGCTCGACGTCGAGGCGCAGATGCGCCACGCCGCCGCCTTCCTGGGCGGGCTGTTCGACGCCGACCGCGACGTCTGGTACCCGATGCTGGTCGTCGTCGACGAGGCGCAGCTGTTCGCCCCGGCGGCGGCCGGCGAGGTGTCGGACGAGGCGCGCAAGCTGTCGCTCGGCGCCATGACCAACCTGATGTGCCGCGGCCGCAAGCGCGGGCTGGCCGGCATCATCGCCACCCAGCGCCTGGCGAAGCTCGCCAAGAACGTCGCCGCCGAGGCCTCCAACTTCCTGATGGGGCGCACCTTCCTCGACATCGACATGGCCCGCGCCGCCGACCTGCTGGGCATGGAGCGCCGCCAAGCCGAGATGTTCCGCGACCTGGAGCGCGGCCACTTCGTGGCCCTCGGCCCGGCCCTGTCGCGCCGCCCCCTGCCGATCCGCATCGGTGCGGTGGAGACCGCCGGGCGCACCGGCAGCCCGCGCCTGATGCCGCTGCCGGACACCCCGCCCGAGGACGCCCACGGGCTGATCTTCGCCGCCGCCGAGCCCGAGCCGTCCGCCTTCCCGCCCCCGGTGCGCCGGCCGCCTCCGGCGCCGCCGCCCTCGACCGCCGACATCCTCGCCCAGCTCGCCCAGGCGCGCCCGGCGGCGGCGCCGCCGCCGGAGGAGGAGCCCAGCGAGGCGGAGCTGGCCGAGCGGGAGGCGGTCCTCGACACGATCCTGCGCGAGGTGATGGCGGAGCCCGAGGCCGCCTACCGCTCGGTCGCCGTGCTCTACCAGGACTTCCTGGTGCGCTGCCGCATCCGCGCCGTCGCCGGCAAGCCGCCGGACCTGCCGGCCTTCCGCCGCCGCCTCGCCGCGGCGCGCGCCGGGGTGGCCGGCGGCACGGCCGAGGCGCCGGAGTGGGACAGGGCGCTGGCCGTCGCCGCCGACCTGCCGGAGGACCTGCACGGCCTGTACCTGCTGCTCGCCCGCGCCGCCCTCGAGGCGGCCCCCTGCCCGTCGGACGCCGCCGTGGCGCGGGCGTGCGGCAGCCGCTCGCCGGGCCGGGCGCGGCGCCTGCTCGACTACCTGGAGCAGCGCGGCGTCATCGTCCTGCGCACCCAGCACGGCGGCGGCCGCATCGTCGCCCTGCCCGGCCTCGGCTGGGAAACCGCGCCGGGCGATCCCGCCGCCCCCGAGCGCGAGCCGCCCGGCGATGACGACCTGTTCGCCGTGGCGTAGCGCCGGCGCGGCGCTGGCGCTGCTGGCCGGCCTCGCCGCGGCGCCGGCCGGCGCCGCCACCGCCGACCCGCTGCTGCCGGGCGTCGCCGCCGACGACCATCGCGTGCCGGTGGACGTCGGCGCCCCGCCCTGGTCGGCGGTGGCGCGGGTGCAGACCAACCTCGGCGGGCGCTGCAGCGGCGCCCTGGTGGCGCCGGACCGCGTGCTGACCGCCGCCCACTGCCTCTTCAACCCGCGCACCCGCCGCCTGTTCGAGGCGTCGTCGCTGCACGTGCTGTTCGGCTACGACCGCGGCGCCTACCGCGTCCACCGCACCGTGGAGCGGTACGACGTCGGCCCCGCCTACGACGGCAGCCAGCCGATGGCGACCCTCGCGGCGGACTGGGCCGTGCTGACCCTGGCGCCCGGCCCGCCGACGGGGGCCACCCCGCTGCCCGTCGCCGACGAGCCGCCGGCCGCGGGGACAGCGCTGGCGCTCGCCGGATTCAGCCAGGACCGCGCCCACCGGCTGATGGCCGACCGCCGGTGCCGGGCGCTGCCCTCGCCGGACGTCCTCCTGCGGCACGACTGCTCCGCCTCGCGCGGCGCCAGCGGCGGGCCGCTGCTACGCGCCGACGGCACGGGCTGGGCGGTGGTGGGCGTCAGCGTCGCCGTGTCGACGGCAGCCGACCGGCCCAACCTCGCGGTGCCGGCGTCCGCGTTCCGCCCGGCGCTGCCCCGCTGACGGCGACTGGCCTATCGGCCTATATCCATCGTTGATCGGCCGCCGCGCCCCGTTTAGCTTCATAGAAACCGCAGATCCGTAGGGTCATTCCCGCGGTCGGCTCAAACGGGCGGCGATGATACGAAGGAACCTGGTCCAGGCGCTGACGGCGCTGCTGCTCATCGCGTTCCTTGTCTCACGGGCATGGGCCCCGCGGGCATGGGCGGACGGGGCGGACACGCCGACGGTCCGCATCGGCGTGCTCGCCTACCGCGGCGCCGACGCGGCCCGCGCGGAGTGGGGGCCTCATGCCGCCTACTTCGCGGAACAGGTTCCGGGCATGCGGTTCGTCGTCGAGCCCCTGGCCTACGCGGATCTGGCCGCGGCCGTGCGCCAGCGGACCGTGCAGTTCGTCATCACCAACACCGGCCAGTACACGGAGATGGAACTGGCCGACGACGCGGCCCGCGTCGCCACGCGGCTGAAGGCCGGACCGGACGGCCAGCCGCTGGACCGCATGGGCGGCGTCGTCATCGCGCGGGCCGAGCGGAGCGACCTGCGGACCTACGCCGATCTGCGCCACCGGTCGATCCTCTACCCCGACCGCGCCAGCCTGGGCGGCTGGCAGGTGCACGAGGGGGAGGCGCGCGCCCAGGGCATCGATCTGCTGCGCAAGGCCGTCCTGCTGCCGCAAACCGGCAATCACGAGGAGGTGGTGCGCGGCGTGCTGGCCGGCCGCGCCGACGCGGGCTTCGTGCGCGCCGACCTGGTGGAGCGCCTGGCGGCCGAGGGCAAGCTCCGGCTGGAGCAGATCCGCATCGTCAACCCCCGCGAGGAAGCGGGCTTTCCCTACCGGCTCAGCACCCGGCTCTATCCGGAATGGCCGCTGGCGGTGGTCGCCGGGACGCCCGACGCCCTCGCCCGCGAGGTCACGCTGGCGGCCCTGCACCTGCCGGCCGACAGCGAGGCGGCGCGGGCCGCGGGCATCCTCGGCTGGGTCGCGCCGCGCTCCTACCGCCCGGTCGACGAGCTGTTCCGCGAGCTCCGCGTCGGCCCCTACGCCGACGTCCGCTTCGCGTTCGGCGACGTGCTCGCCCGCTACGCGCCGGGGCTGGCCGCGGCCGCCGTCCTGGTCATCGTGCTGCTGTCCGGCGCGGTCCTGCGCATCGCCCATTCGCGGCGCCGGCTGCGGGCCGAGATGGAGCGCCGGACCGAGGCGGAGCGCTCGCTGCTCATCCTCAACGCGGCGGTGGAGCAGAGTCCGTCGTCCCTGGTCATCACCGACACCGAGCGCCGTATCCTCTACGTCAACGACACCTTCTGCCGCATCACCGGCCATGCCCGCGGCGAGGTGATCGGCCGGAGCGTCGGCATCCTCGCCTCCGGCCTGACGCCGGCCAGCGTCTACCGCGAGATGTGGGAGCGGCTTGGCGCCGGCCAGGTGTGGAGCGGCGATCTCTGCAACCGCAAGAAGGACGGCACGCTGTTCTGGGAGCGGGCGACCATCTCCCCCGTCCTCGATCCCGACGGCCGCATCATCAACTATCTCGCGGTGAAGCACGACATCACGCTCCAGCGCGGCTACGAAGACGCGCTGGAGCGGGCCGCCAACTACGACGCGCTGACCGGGCTGCCCAACCGCGCCCTGGCGCACGGCCGCCTGAAGCGCCACCTCGTCGAGACCAACGCGGTGACGGTGCTGCACGTCGCCACCGACAACGTCGCCCGCATCAACGAATCGCTCGGGCAGGCCGGCGGCGATGCGATCATCCGCGAGCTGGCCCGCCGGTTCTGCGCGCTCGTCGGTGACGCCGACACGCTCGCCCGCGTCACCGGCGACGAGTTCCTGGTGCTCCACCCCGGCGACCGCCGGCAGGCCGACGCCCTCGCCGCCGCGCTCCTCGCCGCGGCGGCCGCCCCCATCACCGTGGGCCGCACGACGGTGCGGATGACGGTCCGCATCGGCATCGCCGCGGCTCCGGGCGACGGGCGAACCGCCATCGACCTGGAGAAGGCCGCCTACAGCGCCGCCATCCGCGCCCGCGAGGCCGGCGGCAACACCGTGCGCCACTTCCTCCGGTCGATGGACGCCGAGGCGCGCCGCCGCGTCGACCTCGAATCCGGCCTGCGCGACGCGCTGGAGGACGGCGGGCTGGAGCTGCACCTCCAGCCCTATGCGGAGACCGCGACCGGCCGCTTCGCCGGCGCCGAGGCCCTGGTGCGCTGGAACCGCGACGGGGAAGGCTACGTGCCGCCCGGCGTGTTCATCCCGATCGCCGAGACGGCCGGGCTGGTGCGCGACATCGACCGATGGGTGGTGGACGCCGCAGCCGCCGCGGCGGCCCGGCTGGCGAAGGAGCTCGGCCGGCGTTTCCCCGTCGCCGTCAACGTCAGTCCCAAGGACCTCGTCGACGTCGCCCTGGTCGACCACGTGGCCCGCGCGCTCGACCTCCACCAGTTGCCGCCCGACGCGCTGGAGATCGAGGTCACCGAGGGCGTCTTCCTGTCCGGCGAATTGCGGGCGGGCAAGGCGCTGCGCATCCTGCACGGCATGGGCATCCCCATCGCCATCGACGATTTCGGCACCGGCTACTCGTCGCTCGCCTATCTGCGCAAGTACCCCTTCGCCAAGCTCAAGATCGACCGCTCCTTCGTCACCGGCATGGACGGCGACCCGACCCTGTGCGGCCTGGTCAATGCCGTGACGGCGATGGCGCGGCATCTCGGCCTCACCGTCACCGCCGAGGGCGTGGAGCGGGCCGAGGAGTTGGCCCTGCTGCGCCAGGCCGGCTGCGACTTCGTCCAGGGCTATCACCTCGCCCGGCCGATGCCGGTCGACGATCTGCTGGCGCTCCTCAGGAAACCGGCGGTCGTCGCCGACTAAGCAGGTTTTCCGAACTCCGCCCACCTTTGGGCGGGCTCGGAAAACCTGCAAACCATAGAGTCCGCAGGTTTGCCCAGGCCGGGCCGTCTGTGGCCCGATCTGGGCAAACCTGCTTAGGTCGATACACAGGGTCACGCAGCGGGTCCCTCTTTCGATGTTAAACGATCCTTAAGAAGAAGGTTAATCAGAGATTAAAGGCGGGAACGGGTGATTCCGTGCGGGTGGCGTGTTCGGCGGTGCGGCATGCCCACCCGCTGCGTGACGCGATGTATCGGGCAGCGGCGCGCAGGCCGCTTCCCTTGGCGCCGGCGATGCCCTATATCAGCGCCTTCCATGAAAACCGCCGATTTCGACTTCCATCTGCCGCCCGAACGGATCGCCGACCATCCGGTGCGGCCTCGCGACGCCGCGCGCCTGCTCGACGTGGGCGAGGCGCTGCACGACCGCATCGTGCGCGACCTGCCCGACCTGCTGCGCCCGGGCGACGTCATGGTCTACAACGACACCCGCGTCATCCCCGCCCGCCTGCACGGGCAGCGCGGCGCGGTGCGCGTCGAGGCGCTGCTCCACAAGCGCGAGGGCGACGACGCCTGGGCCGCCTTCGCCCGGCCGGGCAAGCGCCTGCGGGTGGGCGACGCCATCGCCTTCGCCGAGGACTTCACCGCCACGGTGGAGGAGAAGCGCGAGGGCGGCGAGGTGCGCCTGCGCTTCAACGTCGGCGGCGCCGCCCTGTTCGAGCGCCTGCACGCCCACGGCGCGGTGCCCCTGCCGCCCTACATCCGCCGGCCCGAAGGCGCGGAGGCGGGCGACCGCGAGGATTACCAGACCGTCTTCGCCCGTCACGAGGGCGCCGTCGCCGCCCCGACGGCGGGCCTGCACTTCACGCCCGACCTGCTGGAACGGCTGGAGGCGCGCGGGGTGCGCCGCGTGCCGGTCACCCTGCACGTCGGCGCCGGCACCTTCCTGCCGGTGAAGGTCGACGACGTCCGCGAGCACCGGATGCACGCGGAGTACGGCGTCATCCCGGCCGAGACGGCCGACGCCATCAACGCGGCCCGCGCCGCCGGCGGCCGGGTCCTGTCGGTGGGCACCACCTCGCTGCGCGTCCTGGAATCGGCGGCCGCGGCGGACGGCACGCTGGCCCCCTTCGCCGACGAGACCGACATCTTCATCTATCCCGGCTACCGCTTCCGCATCGTCGACCTGTTGCTGACGAACTTCCACCTGCCCCGCTCGACCCTGTTCATGCTCGTCTGCGCCTTCGCCGGCATGGAGCGCATGCGCGCGGCGTACGCCCACGCCATCGCCGCCGAATACCGCTTCTATTCCTACGGCGACGCCACGCTCTTGCGGAGGACCTCGTGACCGGCCTGACCTTCGAGCTGCTGGCGACCGACGGGCAGGCCCGGCGCGGCCGCCTCGCCACCGCCCACGGCACCGTCGACACGCCCGCCTTCATGCCGGTGGGGACGGCGGCCACGGTCAAGGGCATGCACCCCGACCAGGTCGCCGCCACGGGCGCGCAGATCATCCTCGGCAACACCTACCACCTGATGCTGCGCCCCACCGCCGAGCGGGTGGCGCAACTCGGCGGGCTGCACCGCTTCATGAACTGGCCGGGGCCGATCCTCACCGACAGCGGCGGCTTCCAGGTGATGTCGCTGGCCGACCTGCGGACCATCGACGAGCAGGGGGTGACCTTCAAGTCGCACCTCGACGGCTCGCGCCACCACCTGACGCCGGAGCGCTCCATGGAGATCCAGCATCTGCTGGATTCCAACATCACCATGTGCTTCGACGAGTGCACGCCCTTCCCGGCGACCCACGAGCAGGCCGCGGCCTCCATGCGCCTGTCGATGCGCTGGGCCGGGCGCAGCCGCGCCGCCTTCGTCGAGCGGCCGGGATACGGCCTGTTCGGCATCGTCCAGGGCGGCGTCTACGAGGACCTGCGGATGGAATCGGTCGCGGCGCTGGCCGGGATCGGCTTCGACGGCTACGCCATCGGCGGGCTCGCCGTCGGCGAGGGCCAGAACGAGATGTTCCGGGTGCTCGACTTCACCGCGCCCGCCCTGCCCGCCGACCGGCCGCGCTACCTCATGGGCGTCGGCCGCCCCAGCGACCTGATCGGCGCGGTGCGGCGCGGCGTCGACATGTTCGACTGCGTGATGCCGACCCGCTCGGGGCGCACCGGCCAGGCCTTCGTGCGGCGCGGCACGCTCAACCTGCGCAACGCCCGCCACGCCCACGACGAGCGGCCGATGGACGAGCGCTGCGGCTGCCCGGCCTGCCGCCACTACAGCCGCGGCTACCTGCACCATCTGTTCCGCGCCGGTGAGATGTTGGGGCCGATGCTGTTGACCTGGCACAACCTGCATTTCTACCAGGACCTGATGGCCGGCTTGCGCGCCGCCATCGCCGAGGGCCGCTTCGAGGAGACGGCGCGGGCCTGGGAGGAGGAGCTAGCGCAGGGCGACCTGCCCGCCCTGCCCGACCCGCTGTCCCTGCCGAAGACCGGCTCGGGAGGACGCTGATGAGCGACGAGACCATCTACCGCAACCTGACCCAGCTCGGCACCCGGACGGACCAGCCGGCCTCGCCCGAGGCGGCGGTGCTGGAGCGCGTGCCGAACCCGCACCCGGGCGAGCGCTACCTCGTGCGCTTCACCGCCCCGGAGTTCACCTCGCTGTGCCCGATCACCGGCCAGCCCGACTTCGCCCACCTGGTGATCGACTACGTCCCCGGCGACTGGCTGGTGGAGAGCAAGTCGCTGAAGCTCTACCTCTTCAGCTTCCGCAACCACGGCGCCTTCCACGAAGCCTGCACCGTCTCCATCGCCAAGCGCCTGGAGACGGAGCTGTCGCCGCTGTGGCTGCGCATCGGCGGCTACTGGTACCCGCGCGGCGGCATCCCCATCGACGTGTTCTACCAGTCCGGGCCGCCGCCCGAGGGCGTGTGGATCCCGACGCAGGACGTGGCCCCCTACCGTGGCCGCGGCTGAGGCGACCCCGCAGCACCGCAAGGACGCCATCGCCGCCCAGGCCCGCGCGCTCGGCTTCGACGCCGTCGGCTTCGCCCGCGCCGAGCTGAGCGACACCGACCGCGACCGCCTCGCCCACGCCCTGGAGCGGGGCTGGCACGGCACCATGGACTGGATGGCCGAGACGGCGGAGCGCCGCGGCGACCCGCGGGCACTCTGGGACGAGGTGCGCAGCGTCGTCGTGCTGGGCCTCTCCTACGCCCCCGCCGAGGACCCGCTGGCGTTGCTGGAGCACAAGGACCGCGGCCTGATCTCGGCCTACGCCCGCAACCGCGACTACCACGACCTGATCAAGGGCCGGCTCAAGCAGATCGCCCAGTGGATGCACCAGCGCTTCGACGCCGGCGTGAAGGTGTTCGTCGACACCGCCCCGGTGATGGAAAAGCCGCTGGCGGCGCGCAGCGGCATCGGCTGGCAGGGCAAGCACACGGTCCTGGTGTCGCGCCGCCACGGCAGCTGGCTGTTCCTCGGCGAGATCTACACGACCCTGGACCTGCCGCCCGACCCGGCGGAGCGCGACCGCTGCGGCACCTGCCGGCGCTGCCAGGACATCTGCCCCACCGACGCCTTCCCCGAGCCCTACAAGCTCGACGCCCGGCGCTGCATCGCCTACCTCACCAACGAGCACAAGGGGCCGATCCCCGAGGAGTTCCGCGAGGCCATCGGCAACCGCATCTACGGCTGCGACGACTGCCTCGCCGTCTGCCCCTGGAACCGCTTCGCCCGGGCGAGCCGTGAAGCGGCCTTCCTGCCGCGCGAGGCGCTGACCGCGCCGAAGCTGGCGGAGCTGGCGCGCCTCGACGACGCCGGCTTCCGGGCGCTGTTCACCGCGTCGCCGATCAAGCGCCTGGGCCGCGACCGCTTCGTGCGCAACGTGCTGGTGGCGCTCGGCAACAGCGGCGACCCGGCGATGGCCGAGGTGGCGGCCGAGCGGTTGGACGACCCGGACGAGGTGGTGCGCGACGCGGCCCGATGGGCGGTGGAGCGCCTTCGCACCCCACCCCGTTGACGCTCCGCCGGGGCGGAGCGCCGAAGCCGCGCCGTCCCCAGAGCCGGGCGATCACGCTCCCGGCTTGCGGAAGGTGCCGGTGAACTGCCCCTGGGCCAGCACATGGCCCTTCATGGCCGCGACGAGTTCCGCGCGGTCCGCGCCCGGCGGCAGGTCGAGCGTGGTGTCCAGCGCGAAGACCTGGAAATGGTAGGTGTGCGGAGGATCGCCGTCGGGCGGCTTCATGCCGAAATAGCCGGTCGAGCCGTGGGAGTTGACGCCCTGCAGCACGCCGTCGGGCATGGTAAGCCGCGGCTCGGTCGGCATGCCCTCGCGCAACGAGCGCACGTCGGCCGGGATGTTGTAGGCCAGCCAATGGACGAACGGCTTGGGTCCGGCGTCGGGGTCTTCCACGACGATGGCGAAGCTCACGGTTCCCGCCGGCACCTCCGACCATGACAGCGGGGGCGATATACCCTGGCCGTACTCGGAGAAGGCGTTGGGGATGCGCGCGCCGTCACGGAAGCGCTTGGACTCGACCTCCAGCGAGCCGGCGCCGGCGTCGAGCATGGCGATCGCCATCTCCTCCGGGCCCTCCCGACCGGACGACCCCGACCCGTCGGACGGGGACGCCGACGCGCCGCTGGACTCCGCCGCCCCGCCGCGCCCGGCCTGCGCCTGCAGCGGACCGTCGTAGCGCACGCGGTAGATCACGCCGCCGCGGTCGTCGCTGAACAGCAGGGATCCGTCCGGCGCCACGGCGACGCCGGCAAGGCGGCCGAGCTGGCCGTAGCCGTCGCCCTGTTCGACCAGGAAGCCGCCGACGAAGGGCTCGATGCGCCTGGGTTCGCCGTTCTCGAAGTCGATGCGGACGACCTCGTAGCCGGACGGCGGCGTGCGGTTCCACGAGCCGCGCATGGCGACGAAGGCGTCGCCGCGGTACGCCGCGGGAAAGCCGTCGCCGGTGTGAAAGGCCATCTGCATGGGTGCGGCGTGCGCCGTGTAGGTGAGGACCGGGCCTTCGCTCTGCGCCGCCCACTGTTCGGGCGGGATGCCGCCCGGCGGCTCGTCGGCCGGGTTGAGCGTGCCGTCGGCGTAGACGTAGGGCCAGCCGTACTTCGCGCCCTCGACGATGCGGTTGAGCTCCTCCGGCTGCTCGTCGTCGCCGAGCCAGTCGATGCCGTGGTCCATGCCCCACATCTGCCCGGTCTCCGGCTGCCAGCCGAAGCCGATGGTGTTGCGCAGGCCCGAGGCGACGATGGTGCGCCGGCTGCCGTCGGGCTCGACGCGCAGGATCGTCGCGTTCTCGGGGTTGGTCTCGGCGCAGGCGTTGCAGGTGCTGCCGACCGAAACGTAGAGCATCCCGTCGGGACCGACGGCCAGGGTGCGGTTGGGGTGCTGGCCGCCGTCCGGCAGGTCGTCGATCAGGTGCTCCAGCTCGCCGAGCCGGCCGTCCTCATGGATGTCGGCGGCGTAGACGTCCTTGACCGTCGCCAGGTACATGCGGTCGCCGTCGACGGCGATGCCGTGCATGCCGGGCCGGCTCGCCACCGTCTCCCGGCGGTCGGCCCGCCCGTCGCCGTCCTCGTCCCTCAGCATCACCACGTCGCCGACCTCGCGGCGGGTCACGTAGACCGTGCCGTCGCCGGCCACCGCCAGCATGCGGGGGTTCGCCAGGCCGTCGGCGAACCGCTCGATCCGGAAGCCGTCGGGCACGGTCAGCCCGGCCGTGCGGTCGGGCGTGGGATCGAGCGGCTGCGGCTCCAGGATGTGGCCGACGATCTCGACCGTATCGGACTTGCCCGATCCGGGTTTTTCCGATTGGGCAAGCGCCGGGGCGGCGGCAAGGGCGGTGGCGGCCAGCAGCAGGCCTGCGGGACGTCCGTGCATGGGTCCTCCGACGGCGGGTGGCAGGGGCCGGCGGGTCGTGCCGGCTTGCCGCCTCCAACCGTCGCAGCGGGGGTTCGTTTCCCCTGTCCGTCCGTCAGAGGATGTCGAGGACGCTCTCCGGCGGCCGGCCGACGCGGGCCTTGTCGCCCCTGACGACGATCGGCCGTTCGATGACCGCGGGGTTGGCCACCATGGCGGCGATCAGCGCCTCGTCGTCGAGGTCGCGGCCGATCGCCGCCTCCGCCGCCTCCTTGGCGCGCAGCAGCTCCGCCGGCCGCTTGCCGAGCGCCGCGAGGATGCGGGCCAGCTCGGCCGCCGTCGGCGGGGTCTTCAGATAGTCCACCACCGTCGGCTCGATGCCCCTGGAGCGCAGCAGCTCCAAGGTCTGCCGCGACTTGGTGCAGCGCGGGTTGTGGTAGATGGTCACGGGCTCGCTCATGGCATCCTCCGGTCAGGGCTTGGGCGGCAGCGGCCCGTCGGGCCGCAGGAAGGGGGCCAGCAGGGAGTAGCCGATGCTGACCTCGCGCGGACCGACGGCGTAGGCGGCGACGGCGTAGGGGTCGAAGACGACGGTCGCCATGTCCTCGCCCAGCCGCCAGTGGGACAGGTCGGCGACCGTGCCGGCCACCGCGTCGGCGGCGCCGTCGAACAGCTCGAAATCGTCCTCGCGGCCCTGACGCCGCAGCTCCGCCAGGGCATGGCCGGCCACCGCCGCCTGCCAGCCGCTGTCGGGGCGGAACACGTCGTCGGCCGCCAGCGCCCGCTGCCCCGCCAGGTCGTAGTGCAGGCTGGTCTGCACGGTGAGGCCGTGGGCGGCGCCGGCGGGAAACTCGGCGATCGCGAAGGAGACCGAGATGAGCTGCGGCGAGGCGTAGACGATGTCGTAGCCGATCGTCAGGGTGGAACGGAAATCCTCCACCGGCTCGGCCTTCTCCGCCTCGGCCCGGAAGGCCTCGACGCGCGCCTGCACGCGCTTCTCCACCAGGGCGTTGAAGCCGTCCGCGCCGGCCACCTCGGACGCCAGCGCCGGATAGGTGACGTCGAGCTCGTAGCGCTTGGCGTCGTTGCTCTCCTGGACCGGCTGCGGATCGATCATGGCGCTGATCGGCAGCCCTTCGAGCAGGCTGCGCAGGTCCTCGGTCCGTTCGCTGGTCAGGGCGAACAGGCAGTCGCCGGCGCCGGTCAGCTCGCCCGGGGTGGCGGTGCCGGCCGGCACCGTGCAGGTGCGGTTGCGCAGCGCGAGCCAGTCGCGCTGTCCCTTGCGCAGGCGCTCCAGCAGGGCGGGGTCCAGGTTGCGCTCGCCGGCGGCCTTGAGCAGGGCGGCGTAGGCCTCTCCCATCAGCTCGTCGGCCCGCGACAGTTCGGGCATGGAGCAGATCAGCTCCTCCACCGGCCGCTTCGCCTCGGAACAGCGGAAGCTCGCGGCGTCCGCCGGCGCGCCCGCCGCCACCGTCGCCGCCAGCACCAGCAGCCCCATCGTCGTTCCACGCATCCTCGTCCCTCCTTGCCTGCCCCGGACTGATAGCGCGCCCTGCGTCGGGCGCCAAGCGGCCTTGCGACGGCGCCGAAGCCCGTGACAAGGCGGGCGCCAGCCGCTACTGTCCCGCCGCTCCCGTCAGGCGGTGCGACGATGTGCCCCGGTCACCGCCCGTTTCGTTCGTGTGGGACCGCGACACGAGGATTGCCGCCGTGACCAAGCTTTCGCTTTCCAAGGACAAGATCAACATCCTCCTGCTCGAGGGGGTGCACGACAACGCCATCGCCGAGCTGGCGGTGCGCGGCTACGCCACGGTGGAGCGCCTGCCCCACGCGCTCGACGAGGAGGAGCTGCTGCGCCGCATCGGCTCGGTCCACATGATCGGCATCCGCTCGCGCACCAACCTCACCGCGCGCGTGCTGGACGCCGCGCAGCGCCTGTTCTGCGTCGGCTGCTTCTGCATCGGCACCAACCAGGTCGACCTGAAGGCGGCGCGGCGCCACGGCATCCCGGTGTTCAACGCCCCCTACTCCAACACCCGGTCGGTGGCGGAGCTGGTGATCGGCGACGTGATCATGCTGATGCGCGGCATCTTCGAGAAGTCGACCGACGTCCATCGCGGCGGCTGGATGAAGAGCGCCAAGAATTCCTACGAGATCCGCGGCAAGACCCTGGGCATCGTCGGCTACGGGCACATCGGCAGCCAGGTGTCGGTCCTGGCCGAGGCGATGGGCATGAAGGTCCGCTATTACGACATCGCCCGCAAGCTGGCGCTCGGCAACGCCCAGCCCAGCAACACGCTGGACGAGCTGCTGGCGGAGTCCGACGTGGTGACCCTGCACGTCCCCGACACCCCGCAGACCCGCAACATGTTCGGCGCGGCGCAGATGCGCGCCATGAAGCGCGGCAGCTACCTGATCAATCTCGCCCGCGGCAAGGTGGTCGACATCGACGCCCTGACCGGCTTCCTCGACGAGGGCCACATCCTCGGCGCCGCGCTGGACGTCTTCCCCAAGGAGCCGTCGGGCGACGGCGAGGCGTTCGAGAGCCCGCTGCGCGGCCGCCTCAACGTGATCCTGACGCCGCACATCGGCGGCTCCACCGTCGAGGCGCAGGAGAACATCGGCACCGAGGTGGCGCAGAAGCTGATCGAGTACTCCGACAACGGCTCCACCGTCGGTTCGGTCAACTTCCCGCAGGTCACCCTGCCGACCCACGACGGCGCCACCCGCTTCCTGCACATCCACCGCAACGTGCCGGGCGTGCTGCGCAAGATCACCGACGTGTTCTCGTCGCGCAACCTCAACATCGCCGCCCAGTACCTGCAGACGGACCCGGAGCTGGGCTACGTCGTGATCGACGTCGACGGCGAGGCCGACGAGCAGGACGTGCTGAACGACCTGCGCGCCATCGACGGCACGCTGAAGACGCGCTTCCTCTTCCCCGGCCGCGCCGGCTGAGGCTTGTCCCGGGGCGGGAACGGCCCGACATTGGGGCCATGATCCCGCCCCGCGCCCTCCTCGCCGCACTCGCCGTCTCCGCCGCCGCGCTCTGGCCGCCGGCCGCCGCGGCGGCCGAGAGCCCGGGATGCCCGAGCTTCGAGCCCCCGACAGTGACGGTGGATCTGCGGATGGCGCCGCTGTCCCATGATTTCGGCCGATCGGTCGACCAGCTCGCGGCGCTGCCCGGGCGCGCGCCCGGCCCGGCCGGAGCCGGGCGCGGCCACGTCCTCGGCCTGACCCAGGTCGAATTCGGCGAACGCTCGGAAATCGCCGTCGGCTTCCAGCGTCTGGGCGACGGCTCCTTCTGCGGCGCCCTGTCGACTGTCGACATCACCTTCGGCGCCCAGGAGCGGACCGTCTACGTCGCCCGCGAGCTGCCACGCGGCAGCTGCATCCACGACGAGGTTCTGACGCACGAGATGCGGCACGTGGCGGTCGACGAGGCCTTGGTCGAGGAATACCGGCCGATCGTGAAGCGGCGGCTCGACAGCGTCGTCGGCCGCGTCGGCACCAAGCGGGGCCGCAGCCAGAACCAGGTGATGTCGGCGCTGCGCCGCCCCGTCGAAGCGGAGATGAAGAAGATCCTCAGGGACTTCGCCCGCGAGCGCGAGAAGCGCCAGGCGCGCATCGACACCGTCGACGAATACGAGCGGGTCAGCCAAAGCTGCGACGGCGAGGTGGGCACCTACCTGAAGGGCCGCGCCAGGGGCTGACGGGAGGCCGCGTCAGCCGCAGATCCGGCTCTGCGCCACCGTCTCCCGGGTCAGATCGATCAGGTCCTCCAGGGCGGAGGAGATCCGGCGCTTGAAATGGTGGATTGCCACCAGGCTGGACGGATCGTCCTCGCCGACGATGGGACAGTAGACGGCGCGGTGCGAGCTCGGCGTCATGAAGTTCAGCAGGGAATAGCCGAAGCCGTTCGCCACCAAGCTGCGCACCATGTCGGCCGAGGCGACGCGGTGGGCGATGCTGGGCTGCAGGCCGCGGGTGCCGAAGACCGAGAGGAAGTAGTCGCGGGTGCGCGGGATGTCCAGGAGGATGAAGGGCTCTCCGGCCAGCGCCGCGAGGTCGATGGCGCCGCCCGCCAGGCGGTGCCCCTCCGGCAGCACGCACAGCGCCGGCGTCCGGTGGAGGACGCTGTTGCGCAGGGTGGGCGTGCTCTCGAAGTCGAGCGCGATGACGAGGTCGAGGTTCCCCTCCTTCAGCCGCTGCATCAGCGGACCGTACTCGCCCGTCGACCACTTGATCTCGACGTCCGCATGGCGGTCGGCGAAGCCGCGCACCAGGGGTGGCAGGATGGCCGGCGCGATGTCGCCGAGGCAGCCCAGGAAGATGGGGCGCTTCTGATGGGGCTGGGCGCGCTTGCGGGCGGATTCGATCTCGTGGACACGGTCGACGATCTCCCGCACCTCCAGCAGCAGCTGGCGGCCCTCCTTCGTCAGCACGAGGCCGCGGGCGTGCCGCCTGATGAAGAGCTGTTCGCCGAGGACACTTTCCAGGCAGGAGATGGCGCCGGAAATGGCAGGCGGGGAGACGTTCAGTTCCTCGGCGGCACGAATCGCACTCTCGTGCTTGGCCGCCGAAGCAAAATAGACCATTTGGCGAAGGGTTATTCTCGGAATGATGCTCTTCGCAGCGTCCGTCAACTTGGACGTTGCATCGAGATTCGCGAGAGACGATGCCATGGCTTGCTTGACTCCCCTTCCACGGGCACCCGGAACCGAGACACCGGCCCCAGGGTCAAGCAAGTTCCACGCCAGCGGCCGTCCGTCAGTCGCTCCCCTCGCCGTCCGGGTCGCCGGGAAACAGGTGACAGGCGAGCCGGTCCGGCCGCTCCCGGGCCAGGGAGGCCAAGGTCAGGGCGTCGAGCAGGATGCGTGCCTCGCCCGACAGGTCCTCCACCACGAGCCGGGGGTCGTGCCCCGTCCGGTCCACCCGGATCCGCACGCCGGCGAATTCGTTGGCGATGACCCAGGAATCCTCCCGGGAGCCGCCCGCGTCCGATCGTCCCGCCATCGCCGCTACACGAGGAAGCCGAGGGCTTCCAGGGGTTCGTCGCTGGCCAGCAGGTTGACCCGCTTGCGGGCGATCGCCCAGCCGCCGTCGCGCCGCCGCAGGGTGAAGTCGCAGCGGGCGGGATAGAGGGTCTGGCGGTGCCGGGCGAGTTCGGCCAGCAGCATGACGCAGGTGACCTCGACCTCGGCGCCGTCCGCGCCGACGCGTTCGACTGCCACGTTGGAGACCAGCCGGTGGGTGCGCGACGCCGGGTCCTGGGCGTAGGCCTGCCCCGAGGCGAGGCGCTTTACCCGCCGCGCCAGCGCCGTCCGGTCGTCGTGGATGATGGACACGTGGCGGGTCGGGTCGATCTCGCCGCGCCCGGCGGGAACCCAGTACAGCGCGTCGTCGGTGAACAGGGCGAGCCACTCCTCGTTGCGCCCCTCGTCGAGCAGGCGCGCCTCGGCGTAGAGGAAGGCCTCGATCTCCCGGTGCAGGTCGGTCATGCGCTCACTCCGCGGCCAGGGCGAGACCGGCCTCGCCGGTCATCCACCGCTTCCAGTTCTGGTACATGCCGCGGTGCTGGGTCTCGTCGGACATGCCGCCCGTCACGTAGCCGCCGCGCACCGCCTCGCGCTCCAGGCCGCGGGCGAACACCAGCCATTCCACGGCGCTGCTGCGCAGGCCCTGCTGCGTCCGCTCGAAGATGTCGAGGTCGTCGGCGAAGAAGGTGCCGGCGGACCCGAACTCGAACTCCTGGTCGCGCATCCGCTGCAGGTTCACCGCCTCGTCGACGCCCTCCAGGCGGACCACGCTGGTCACGATCTCGGTGCGGTCGACGGTGATGGGGCGCACCGTGCGGATCTGGCTGCGCAGGACGATCAGGTTGGGGAAGATCACCAGGTTGAAGCCGCCGGACAGGCTGGCGTCCACCGGCATCGGCCCCCAGTCGGTGTGATCGGTGACGCCGTGGCCGTCCATGGCGATGACGCAGCCCTTGCCCTGGCGGTAGATCCGCATGGCCTCGGGCGTGGCGGCGCTGGCGTGCAGGGCGCCCACGTGGTAGGGGTCCACGCCGTTCTCGAGCTGGTACTTCCAGTTCCCGTTGTAGGCGCATTTCTGGTAGCCGGCGAAGACGTCGAGCCGGCCGGTCGGCGAGACCTCGACATAGGCGTCGAGGAACCGCCGGACCCCGCCCAGATGGGTCTCCAGATCGGGCCCCTGGGCGGCGAGCGAGCCGAAGACGAACCCCTGGTAGCTGGCGACCCGCGGCACCTTCAGCAGGCCGAGCTCCTCCTTGCGGAAATCCGACCCGTAGCCCTGCGGCATGGGGACGGCCACGAGGTCGCCACCGTTGTTGTAGGTCCAGGCGTGATAGGGGCAGCGGAAGAACTTGGCGTTGCCCGTCTCGCGCCGGCAGACCACCGGGCCGCGGTGGCGGCAGCGGTTGATCAGGGCGGTCACGCCGCCGTCCTCCAGGCGCGTGACGATGACCGGATGCCGGCCGATGGTCGTCGTCTTGTAGTCGCCGGGCTGCTTGATCTCGCTCTCGTGGGCGAGGAAAACCCAGGTCCGGCCGAAGATCCGCTCCATCTCCAGCTCGAAGATGGCGGGATCGGTGTAGACCGAGCGGTGGACCGCGTCCGGCCGGATCAGGTCCTCGATGGGTGGCGTCATGACTGCCTCTCTTGTCGCGCGGCGCCGGGCGGGATGACGGCGTCGACCAGGGTGCGGACGTCGGCCACGCCGTCGAGCCGGCCGACGAGTTCGACGATCCGCCCGGCGGTGGCCTCGTCGTGGGATGCCAGCGCCGCGTTGCGGTGGAACTTGCCGGCCACCTCCTCGAAGGAGAGGGGCCGCGCGGGATGGCCGCGGGGCTTGTCGACCCGCGCCCGGAAACGGCCGCCCGCCCCGGTCCGGATCTCCACCACGCCGGGCTCCAGCCCGTGCGGCGTGTCCAGCGACGGGTCGTGCTCGTGGTCGATCCGCCGCGCCATGGCGAGCGCCGCCGGCTGCCCGCGGCCGGCGGCGGACATGTCCTCGAGGGCGACCGCGCCGTTGACCAGCGCCTTGGCGACGAGGAAGGGGATGCTGTTCATGGCGGCCGCGGCCGAGGGCGGCGCGCGGCGTTCGCCGGCCGGCTCGCACATGGCGCGGCCCCAGCCGCCGACCCGCAGGACGACCCGCTCCACGTCGCCCGCCGACAGCGCGTGGTCGCGCAGGATCGACAGGGCGGCCTCGACGAAGGCGTGCGCCACCAGGGTGCCGGGCATGCCCTTGACGCAGCGCTCCACGCAGCGGTAGCGCTCGCCCAGGCCGGCGGTCAAAGCGTCGCGGTCGCCCCGGCCGCCGTAGAAGGCGGCGAGCAGCCCGGCCTGCCCGGCCAGCGGCTCGCCCAGCGCCGGCACGCCGTGGCGGGCCATCAGGGCGGCCTGCACGCCGCCCTGGTTGCTGAACCCGGCGTACAGGCACTTGCCGGCGCTGCGCGTGGCGTGGACCACCATCTCCTCGGTGCCGGTCGCCTGCATCATCGCCAGGCCGAACGCGTTGCGCATCCCGTCGGCGTCCAGCCCGAGCACCCGCCCCGCCGCCGCGGCCGCGGCGAAGTAGCCGAAGATCTGGGTGGCCAGCGTGACCGGAAAGCGCGTCGCGTCGAAGGCGGGGGCGATGGCCGCGGTCAGCCGGGCCTGCACCTCGCTGCCGGCGACGACGGCGGCCAGCAGGGTGCGCCCGTCGACCGGCCGGCCCAGGGACTCGGCGGCGGCGAGCGCCGCCGGAACCACGCACACCGACACGTGGACCTGGGGGAACTCCGTGATGTCGTCGTAGTCCAGGGCGCGGGCGTGGAGGGTGTTGCAGAACGCCGCCTGGGTCGTGCCCAGCGCCTGCCCGGTCGCCCACAGGCGGGCCCGCGGCCGGCCGCCCTCGGCCAGGGCCCAGGAGACCGCCTCCCGGAAGCCTTCGCCGACGGCGGCGCCGGCCAGGGCGACGCCGACGGTGTCGAGCAGCGAACGCCGCGCCTGCTCGGCGACGGCGGGCGGAAGCGCCTCGTAGGCCAGGTCCGCGGCGAAGCGGGCGAGCCGCTCCGTCACCCCGGCGGCGGCGGGCGACGGCCCGGTCGTCGCTGGATCGGCAAGTGCGTTCATGGTCGTCCCACGGCTGGCGTCACGGCGACCAGAGTACCGGCGGCCGCCGGACGGGAAAGAAAGATCACCCCGCTGGGGAATTCAGGAAATCCGACCCACCCGCCCGTCCCCGACGCTCCGGCGCCTCACAGGTCGAGCACGAGCCGCCTGCCGAGGCAGCGCGAGACGCACGGCGTCATCCGGTCGTTGGCCGCGTGCTCCGCCGCGCTGAGGATCAGGTCGCGGTGGTCGGGCTCGCCCTCCAGGACACGGGTCAGGCAGGAGCCGCAGACGCCCTGCTCGCAGGACAGGGGAAGGACCATGCCGGCGTCCTCGAGAACCTCGGCGATGCTGCGGTCGGCGGGGATCTGGAAGACCTCGCCGGTGCTGGCGATCTCCACCTCGAAGGGGCGGTCGCCGCCCGCCGTGCGCTCCGCCGCCTCGAAGTATTCGCGGTGCAGGGCGCCGTCCGGCCAGCCCAGCTCGCGGGCCGCGGCGAGCACGTGCTCCATGAAGCCGGTGGGGCCGCAGACGTAGAGGTGCCGTCCCGGCGCGGGAGCGCCGATGACCGCCGAGCACGCCAGCCGTTGCTCCTCCGGGCCGTCGTCCAGGTGGAAGCGGACCCGGTCGGCAAAGGGGCTGCGGGCGATGCGGTCGCGGAAGGGCTGCCGGGACAGGGTGCGCGCGCAGCAGTGCATCGCGAAGGGACGGCCGAGGGCGTGGAGGCGCTCGGCCATGCAGATCAGCGGCGTCGCGCCTATGCCGCCGGCGATCAGCAGGCTGTGATCGGCGTGGAGGTCGAGAGGGAAGAGGTTGCGCGGCTCGCCGATGGTCAGCCGTCCCCCGACCTGGATGCGGTCGTGGATGTGCGCCGAGCCGCCCCGCGACGGCTCGGCGCGCAGGACGCCGATCTGATAGCGGGTGCGTTCGTCGGGATGGTTGCACAGCGAGTACTGGCGGATCCGGCCGTCGGGCAGGTGCACCTCGACGTGCGCCCCGGCGTCGAACGGCGGAAGGGACCCGCCGTCCGCCCGTTCCAGGTCGAGCACGCAGATGTTGTCCGCCTCCTCGACCCGCCTCGTGACGATCACCTCGATCATGCCCGCACGCTCCGCGTCCCGTTCGTCGCGCGTCCGCCCGGCCGGCGGACAGCGGGACTGTACGGGGCGGCCCGTCCCGGTTTCGTTCAGAAATGCTGATCCAAGGGCTGTATTTTCCGTGTTGTGAGGCGTTCCGGGCGCTGGCTAGGCTGCCGGTACGGTCGCCGGACGCGGCCCGTTGCGAGCAAACCAGTGGGAGCGAGCCGATGCCGATGGACGGGCGCGAAACCGCGGACGCCACCTGGTATCCGCTGACCGCCGGCGCCACCCTGCACCCCGGAGCCGTCGTGCCGACGGTCCTCCTCGGCGAGCGGCTGGTGGTCTGGCGCGGCGAGGACGGAGCCGCCAGGGTGTGGAGCGACCGCTGTCCCCATCGCGGCATGCGCCTGTCCTTCGGCGCGGTCCAGCGGGACACCCTTCTCTGCCCCTACCATGGCTGGACCTTCGACGGTGCGGGGCAATGCTCCCACATCCCGGCCCACCCCGGCCTCAAGCCGGCGCGCGCTGCCCGGGTCCGCGCCTTCGGCGCGGTGGAGGTCCACGGTCTCGTCTGGGGCTGCCTGGAGCCGGCCGGCGCCGCGGCGCCGCCCTGGCCCTTTGCCGGCGCCAACGCCATGGTCCCGCTGCGGGCCATGCACGTCCCCCTGCCCCTGGCGGCGGCGGCGGCGGCGCTGCCCGCCGCCCTGGCCGGGGAGGGCGAGGCGGTCGCCGCGACCACCGACGCGGGACTGCCGATCGTTCCGCTGTCGGCCGCGCCGGACGACGGCGCCCTGCTTCTGCAGCCGATGGACGGGGCGTCCTGCATGGCGCATCTGGTGGCGCCCGCAACCCTCGGCGCCGCGGCGCGGCTGGACCTGTCCCGCCGGCTGGTGGCGGCGCGGCGCCGGCTCGGCGGGGCACCGCCCCGCCACCGCGGCGCCCGCCAGCCGGAACACGCCGCCATCGCCTGATCCGCTCACCCCGCGAGAGGCCCGCTCCATGCCCAAGACCACCGATCCGGTCGCCCTGAACGACTGGTACGCCGTCGGGTTCGCCGCCGACATCACCGCCGCGACGCCGCGCCGCACCACCCTGCTGGGGCAGCCCATCGTCGTCGCTTGCGACGCGGCCGGCGCCCTGGTCGGCCACGAGGTCCCGGAAGACGGCCCTCCGGCGCCGATCCCCCACCTCGCCGAACGCTACGGCTTCGTCTGGGCCTCCCTCGGCGCGCAGCCGGGAACGGTCGTCGACGTGCCCGAGCTGGAGGCCCCCGACGGCCGCCGCTTCCTCCACCGCGGGCGCATCCGGGTGCCCATCTCGGCGCCGCGGATCGTCGAGAACTTCTTCGACCTGTCCCACTTCTCCTTCGTCCACACCGGCACGCTCGGCGGCTACGCCAGCGCCGAGGTGCCGAAGTACGAGGTGGAGTTCCGCCGCGACGGCAGGGAGCTGTGGGCGGTCGGCTGCAGCTTCGTCCAGCCCAAGGCGTCGGCGGCGGCGGTCGGCGGGGCGCGGCCGATCTACTACGACTACCGCGTGCCGAGCGCCTTCATCGCCATCATCTACAAGGACAGCCTGGTGCGGCCGGGCCGCAAGGACCTGATCGGCCTGTTCATCCAGCCGGAGACGGAGGAGCTGTCGACGGTCCACTCCTTCGCCCTGCTCTACGACGAGAGCAACCGCGACACCGACATCCTGCACTTCTACCACGAGATCTTCGCCCAGGACCGGGCGATCATGATCCACCAGACGCCGAAGACGCTGCCGGTCGGGCCGGCCGCCGAGGTGCCGACGGTCTCCGACGCCAACTCGGTGGCGTTCCGCCGCTGGGTCGACCGCTCCGGCCTGAGCTTCTGCGTCCACCGCGCCGCGTGAGGGAGCCCGCCGCCATGATCCTCCACGACTACGTCCTGTCGGACGACTGCTACAAGGTGCGGCTGTTCCTCAACATGCTCGGCGTGCCGTACACGCTGGCGCGGGTGGACGTCCATCCCGGCCGCGAGAACGAGGGTGCGGAGTTCAGGGCCGCGGTCAATCCCACCGGCCGCCTGCCGGTGCTGACCGACGGCGACGCGCGGTTCGAGGAGATCCCCGCCATCCTCACCTACCTGGCGCTGCGCCACGACCCCGGCCGCACCTGGCTGCCGGAGGATGCCGCGGCGGCGGCGCGGGTCGCCCGCTGGCTGGCCTTCGCCCACCACGACCTCGCCCCCCTGTCCGCCCTGCGCCTCGCCCTGATCAGCGACGACACGGTGCCCACCGACCACGGCCGGGCGCGGGCGCTCGCCGGCGAGGCCCTCGCCGTCCTCGACGACCACCTGGCCGAGCGGGAGATCGCCGGCGAGGGCTGGCTGGCCGCTGGCCAGCCGACCATCGCCGACATCGCCGCCTTCGGAACCGCGGCCCTCGCCCCGGACGCCGGCTTCGCCCTGGAGCACTACCCCGCGGTCTGGCGCTGGATCGAGCGCATGCGCCACCTGCCGGCCTTCATCGTCATCCCCGGCATCTTCCCGGTCATCCCCGAACTGGCGGCCTGACGGCGCCGGTCATCCCAGCAGGAAGGGGACGACCGCCGCGTTGAAGCCGTCGGGGTTGTCCTCGACCACCATGTGGCCGGCCCCCGGCACCTCGACGGCGGCACCCCGCGGCAGCGCCGCCAGGATCTCCGCCACCATCTCCGGCGTCACCAGGTCGGAGAGCGCGCCCCGCACCATCAGCGTCGGACAGGGGATGCGGCGCAACGCCGCCCACGTCCGCTCCGGCGGGTCGGGGGTGAGACGGGGATCGAAGATGGCGCCGTCGAGGCGCCAGGTCACCCCGCCCGCCCCGTCGTCCATGATCATCCAGGCCACGCGCGTGTCGATGGCGTCCTCCGAGGCGCGGGGGTGGAGGCGCCGCAGGAAGTCGCGGGCGGCCGCCCGGTCGGGGAATCCGGCCGGCGTGGCGCCGAGCTCCCGGCGGATGCGCGCCAGGCCGGGCGCGGCGAGCACGGGCGAGCTGTCGACGATGACCAGCCGCTCCACCCGGCCGGGGTGGCGCGCCGCGAAGTTCACGGCGTTGGTGCCGCCCATGGAGTGGCCGACCAGGGCGAAGCGCTCAAGGCCGAGGGCGTCGGCCAGGCGCTCCAGATCCTCCACGTAGGCGTCGGTGGTGTAGCGCCCGTCGGCGGCCCAGCCGGAGCCGCCGCGGCCGCGCTGGTCGAGGGCGACGACCCGCCGTTCGGCCGCCAGGACGGCGGCGCAGGTGTCGAACCAGTGGGCGTAGGCGCGCAGCCCGTGCAGCATCACCACGGCCGGCGCCGCGGCGTCGCCCCACTCCACGCAGCGCAGGCGCACCGGCCCCTCCACGAACCCTTCGCGGTGGGCCGGACCGGCGGACGGGGCGCCGGTCCTTGCGGGGGACCTTGCAACGGTCATCGCGGCGACCTCCGGTCAGGGAAAGCGGACGGGCCGGCGGGCGTAGCCCGCCTTTAGCTCGATCTCGTAGCCGTCGGGATCGCGGATGTAGACCGACGTGCCAAAGCCGCGCGCGCCATAGACCTCCATGGGCCCCAGGCTGGGCTCGATCCCGGCCTCCCTGAGAGCGGCGATCACCGCGTCCAGGTCGCCGTCGAGGTTGAGGCAGAGGTGGTCGATCCCGCGCGCTTCCGGTGCGGCCAGGCCGTCCCCGCCCATCGGCACGATGTCGATGAGGTTGCGCCCGCAGCGCAGCTGGTGCAGGCCGATCCGCTCGTAGATGCGCTCCAGGGTCAGGCCGAGGACGTCGGTGTAGAAGGCGACGGTCCGGTCCACGTCGGCGACCCGTAGGACCACGTGGTCGATGCCGGTGAGACGGGCGGGGATGACGGGCATGGGGGCTCCTCGGGAAGGGGCGTGGCGCGGCGGGGCACGGGGGGGGGGGGGGTCAGCCGCCCGGCTTGGACACGCTCCACGGGAACAGGACCCGCTCGATCAGGGTCACCGCGTAGTAGAGGGCGAGCGAGATCGCCACCAGCATGATCAGGGCGGCGAACGCCTGGGAGACCTTGAACAGCGCGGTGGCGTTGATCAGCAGGTAGCCGAGGCCGTGCTCGGAGGCGACGAACTCGGCGATCACGGCGCCCACCATGGCCAGGGTGACCGAGACCCGCATGGCGCTGAAGATGAAGGGAACGGCATAGGGCAGGCGGATCTGCAGATACTGCCGCCGCTTGCCGGCGTTCAGGGAATTGGACAGCTCCAGCAGTTCCGGCGGCGTCGCCCGCAGGCCGGCGGCGGTGGCGACGACCAGCGGGAAGAAGGTGATCAGCACCGTGATCACCAGCCGCGACAGGTTCCCCGCGCCCAGCGCGACGATGATGATCGGCGCCACCGCGGCGACCGGCGTCGACTGGACGATCACCAGCAGCGGGACGACGGAGCGCGACAGCAGGGGCGAGTCGACCAGCAGGATGGCGAGCGGCAGGCTGATCGCCAGCGAGATGAAGAACCCGGCCAGCACGATGGTCAGGGTCGCGCCGATGTTGAGCCCCCAGTCGGCCAGGCTGATGGCGACGCCCGCCTCGACGATGGCGCTGGGCGGCGGCAGGATGAAATGGGGGATTGCCAGGAGCCGGCAGACCGCCTCCCAGGCGAGGACGGCGCCGATCAGCGTGACGACGGGGGCGAGCCGGTGGGCGAGGCTGGACATCATGACTCACGCTTCCCCGGGGCGGGCGAAGACCATGCGGCGGATGCGGTTGGCGAGCTCGTTGAAGGCCGGGGTCTCCAGGGTTTCGAGGCCGCGGGGCCGGCCGAACGGCACGTCGATGACCCGCTGGACGCGGCCCGGCCGGGCCGACATCACGACGATGCGGTCGGCCAGCAGCAGCGCCTCGGGAATGGAGTGGGTGACGAACACCACCGTCTTCGGCCGCTGACCGAGGATCTTCAGGAGTTCCAGGGACATCTCGTCGCGGGTCAGGGAATCGAGCGCCGAGAACGGCTCGTCCATGAGCAGGATGTCCGGATCGTGCAGCAGCGACCGGGCGATCGCCGCGCGCTGCTGCATGCCGCCGGACAGCTCGCCGGGCAGGTGGCGGGCGAAGTCGGCGAGGCCGACCGTCTCCAGCAGGGCCGCGGCGCGGCGCCGGCTGGCGTCGTCGACGCGGCCGTGCCGGTGCTTGACCGGGAAGGTGACGTTGTCGAGAACCGTCAGCCAGGGCAGCAGGGTCGGTTTCTGGAAGACGATGCCGATGTCCTCGCGCGGGCGGGTCACCGGGACGCCGAAGATCGACAGGCGGCCGTCGCTGGCCGGGATGAGCCCGGCGACGAGGCGCAGGAGGGTGGACTTGCCGCAGCCCGACGGCCCGATCAGGGCGACGAACTCGTGGCGGCCGACGGTCAGGGTGACGCCCTCCAGGGCGGTCGTCCGCTTGCCGGCGGTGGTGGTGAAGTCCTTGCGCAGCGCCGCGATCTCGATGACCGGGTCGGCGACCCGCTGCCCCGTCGTTCCGGTCGGCGATACGAGCTCGATGTGGCTGTGCTGCTGCATCCGCGCGTCCAATGCCATCCGCCGTGAGGGATCTTCATCGTATCGGCGCCCGCCGGGACCGACCAATCACGATTCCCGAGCGATTGATTCAGTTTTTCCGACGCCGGCCGGCGGCCGCGGACGGGCCGGCGTCTGCACGCTGCATCAAAAAAACCAAACCAATGGACCGGGGGATCCTTGTTAGCGGGTGCCCCGTCCGCCCTTAGCCTTCGAGCGATCTGCAGCGGCGGCGTGACCGGCGCCATGCTGACAAACCTCGGAGGCCATGATGAAGATTCTGCGATGCAAGGCCCTGCTGCTGGCGGGGGCGATGTCTCTGAGCGCGGCCGCGGCCCAGGCGGCGGAGAAGGTGACCTTCGTCCTCGACTGGTTCCCCGCGGCCTACATCGGGTTCGTCCATGTCGGCAAGGAGAAGGGGTTCTTCGCCGAGGAGGGGCTGGACGTCGCCATCGAGCTGGGCCGCGGCGGAGCCGACGCCCTCGCCCGGGTCGCCGCCGGACACGCCCAGTTCACGGCGTCCAGCATGGGCTCGATCCTCAACGCCGCCGTCGGCTCCGAGGTGCCGGCGAAGGTCGTCATGTCGGTCTACACCAAGGCGCCCGACGCCATCATCACCTACGAGGGCAGCGGCATCAACTCGATCGCCGACCTCAAGGGCAAGACGCTCGCCACCGGCACCTATTCGGGCTCGAACGCCGCCTGGCCGGTGATCGCCAAGCGCAACGGCATCTCGGCCGACGACGTCAAGCTGCAGAAGATGGACTTCAACGCCCTCGGCCCGATGCTCGCCACCGGCAAGGTCGACGCGATCATCGGCTGGGTGACCACCCGGCCGATCAACGGCAAGCTGCTCAAGGAGGCGGGCAAGGAGATCAAGATCCTGCCCTGGTCCGACTTCGGGCTGTCCGGCTACAACTGGTCGCTGATCGCCTCCGACAAGGTCATCGCCGAGAAGCCCGAGGTGGTGAGCAAGTTCACCCGCGCCTTCCTGAAGTCGATGAAGTACTTCATCGCCAACCCCGAGCAGGCCGGCAAGGACATGGTGGTGGCCGCGCCCGACACCAAGGTCGACATCAACACCGCCGAGATCGCCGCCATGCGGCCGCTGATCGACAACGAGATCACGGCCCGCGACGGCTACGGCAAGCTGACGCCCGAACTGGTGCGCGCGGCCTGGGAGATGATCGCCGAATCCCAGGGCTATGCGTCGGACAAGCTCGACCCCGAACGCGTCATCAACCGCTCCTTCGTCCCCGAGTGATCCCGGGACGCGAAGCGGAAGGCACGCGGCCGGCCGCCACCCGTCCCACGGCTTCGCCGCCGGTCCCTTCCCTCCCCCGCTGCGCAGGGGAGGGCCAAGGAGGGACCTCCGTCACCGCCGCCGCTTCCCGCGCCCGCCATGATGCCCGTCGACGAACTCCGGCGGCTTGCGGGCGACCCAGCGCAGGAAGGTGGCGATCTCCGGATGGCAGCGCAGGCGCTCCATGGTGTGGTAGTGGTCGCGCAGCTCCGCCTCGTCCAGCACGGCATGGATCTTGTCGTGGCAGACGCGGTGCATGGTCACCGTCGCGCGGCCGCCGTAGCGGCGCGGGACGGTGTGGTGCTCGTTGACGCTCGGCCCCGGCACCATCGGCCGGCCGCACAGGGGACAGGCGTTCATCTACTCCGCGGCGCGGTCGAACTGGAGCGCCGCCAGGCGGGCGTAGAGGCCGCCCTCGCGGATCAGGTCGGCGTGGCGGCCGCTGGCGACCACCCGGCCGCGCTCCATCACGGCGATGCGGTCGGCGTTCAGCACCGTCGCCAGGCGGTGGGCGATGATCAGGGTGGTGCGCTGGCGCATCAGCTTTTCCAGCGCGTCCTGCACCATGCGCTCGCTGGCGGCGTCGAGCGCCGAGGTCGCCTCGTCGAGCAGCAGGATCGGCGGGTTGCGCAGGATGGCCCGGGCGATGGCGATGCGCTGGCGCTGGCCGCCCGACAGCCGCACGCCCTTCTCGCCGAGATAGGTCGACAGGCCGTCCGGCAGCGCCTCCAGGAACTCCAGCGCGTGGGCGGCGTCGGCGGCGGCGCGGACCTCCTCGTCCGTGGCGTCGGGGCGGCCGTAGCGGATGTTCTCCCAGGCGTCGGCGGAGAAGATCACCGGGTCCTGGGCCACCAGGCCGATGCGCCGGCGCACCTCCTGCGGGTCGGCGGCGCGCACGTCGACGCCGTCCACCCGGACGGTCCCCGCCTGCGGGTCGTAGAAGCGCAGCAGCAGTTGGAAGACGGTCGTCTTGCCCGCCCCCGAGGGGCCGACCAGCGCCACCGTCTCGCCGGGCTTCACGTCGAGCGAGAAGCCCTCCAGCGCCGCCTCGTCGGGGCGCGAGGGGTAGTGGAAGCGGACCTCCTCGAAGGCGACCGCGCCCTGCGGCGGGCTCGGCAGCGGCTGCGGCTCGGCCGGCGGCCGGATGTCGGGCTCGGTCGCCAGCAGGTCGAACATGCGTTCGGTGGCGCCGGCCGCGCGCTGCAGGTCGCCGATGACCTCGCTGATGGCGCCGACCGATCCGGCGACGACCACGGCGTAGATGACGAAGGCGGACAGCTCGCCGGGGGTGATCCGCCCGGCCAGCACGTCGTGGCCGCCGATCCACAGGATCGTGCCGACGGCGCCGAACACCAGGACGATGACGATGACGGTCATGACGGCGCGCATCCGCACGCGCTGGATCGCCACGTCGAACGCCCCCTCGACGCGCTCGGCGAAGCGGGACCGCTCGATGGCCTCGTGGGTGTAGGCCTGGACGGTGCGCACGCCGGTCAGGGTCTCGTCGACGAAGGCGCCGACGTCGGCGATGCGGTCCTGGCTGGCCCGCGACAGGCGCCGCACCCGGCGGCCGAAGATGATGATGGGGGCGACCACCAGCGGCACCACCAGGAAGACGAGCCCGGTCAGCTTGGGCGAAGTGACCAGCAGCATCGCCGTACCGCCGACGAACAGCAGCAGGTTGCGCAGGGCGATGGAGACGGACGAGCCGACGACCACCTGCAGCACCGAGGTGTCGGTGGTCAGGCGCGACAGGATCTCGCCGGTCCGCGTCGTCTCGAAGAAGCCGGGCGAGAGCCGGAGCACGTGGTCGTAGACGGCGCGCCGCAGGTCGGCGACCACCCGCTCGCCGATCCACGACACGAGATAGAAGCGCCCGTAGGTCGACCCGGCCAGCAGCGCGATCACCCCGAGCAGGACCAGGAGCGCCCGGTCGAGGAGTGCGGCGTCGCCCTCGGCGAAGCCCTGGTCGACCAGCACCCGCATGCCCTGCCCGAGGCCCAGCACCGTCGCCGCCGCCACCGTCAGGGCGAGCGCGGCGCCGGCGATCCGCCAGCGGTAGGGAAGCAGGAACGGGAGGAGCCGGCGCAGCGGCCTCAGGCTGCGGCTCGGCGGGGCGGCGGCGGGATCGGTCGGGGTGGCGTCGCGGGGCACCGGAAATCCTTGGACGGCGGGCGGGCGGAAACGGGCCAACACCGGCCATATAGCGCTGCCCCGTTCCTCGCTCAAGGCGCAGACCGCGATTGCCAAGGAAGCGGTTGCGTCCGTGGGATCTCTTCGCTATAAACCCCGCTCGCTTTTCAGGGACCGCGGCCATGAAGAAAGACATCCACCCCGACTACCACGAGATCAATGTCGTCATGACCGACGGCACCACGTTCACGACCCGCTCGACGATGGGCAAGGCCGGCGATACGCTGCGCCTCGACATCGATCCGAAGTCGCACCCGGCGTGGACCGGCGTCCAGAAGCTGCTCGACACCGGCGGCCAGATCGCCAAGTTCAACAAGCGCTTCGCCAGCTTCGGCCTGAAGAAGTAAGGTCGACCACGGGTCCGAGCGAGAAGGGGCGCCCGCCAGCGGGCGCCCTTTTCGTGTTGGCGCGCGCCGGTTCCCCGCCTACCGCGACGCCCCCACCAGCGGCATGCCCAGTTCCGGGCCGTCGGGCGTGTCGCCGATGGTGATGGCGTTGCCGCCGGCCGGCCCCAGGGCGATGTCCACCGGGCGGCCGTTGTTGTAGTTCTTCCACATGGCGTAGACCGCCAGCGCGGCGTAGAGCTTGGCTTCGCGGCTGGTGTTGTAGATCCACTCCTCGGTCGGCACGACGCGCAGGCCGCCGTTGCCGCTCTGCTCGACCTTGTCGGCGAAGCCGTAGCCGAACTCGTCGCCGATGCGGGCGACCAGGCGGTCGAATCCGGGGGACAGGCGGTTGAAGCCGGCGTCGGAGCGGGCCACCGTGCCGCTGTCGCCGGAGCCGCCGCCGCCGCCGAGCGTGCTCGCCTGGCGCTGGCGCAGCAGGTCGGAGAAGACCCACCCCTCCTCGCCGGTCTTGACCACGCGCACCCCGGTCCAGTTGCCCTCCCGCCGCAGCTCGATCACCTCGTCGCCGCTGACGACGGTGGAGCGGATCGAGGCGTCCTCCGACGGGCCGGAGCGCAGGTTCACCCGTTCCGCGGTGACGCTGTGGACGTCGCCGGGCGCGGCCAGGGCCGGGCCCGCCAGAAGCACCAGACCGAGAGCGCAGCCGAGCGCCGCGTTCGACATGCGTGACATGATCCTCCTCCCAACAGTGGGCCATCGACGGATCAACGCACGGACACGTCGCATCTCCCGGAAAAGCCGCGGTGGCGTTGGATCTACCCCTTGCGCGTCAGTCGAAGGTATGACGCAAGGCGCTGGCGCCGGGCGGCCAGACGCCGCGGCCGGCGGCCTTGGCGCCGTCGAACACCAGCCAGCTCTGCCGTCCGTAGTGGGGCAGCGGGCGCTGCAAGGCCCGCAGGGCCGCGGCGTCGGCGCCCGCCACCACCAGCGCCTCGCGCCCTTCGGGCGTGCGCAGCGACCACACCCGCGCGGTGCCGCGCCCGGCCACCGCGTCCGGAACCGGACCGAGCCGGAACGCCTGCAGCAGCGGCTCCACCTCGGCGGTGGTGCCGATCACCGCCAGCGGCCGCGCCGGGTCGACCCGGCCGGGCGCCACGAAGCGGGGCTGCCCGTCCATCAGCAGGCCGGCGAGCGCCCGCGCCGCCTCCGCGGCCTCGCCCGAGGCGGCGACGACGACGTTCGTGGTCGGGTCCAGGGTGACGTCGCGCAGGATCGGCGGCGTCTCGCCGGGGGCGAGGCGGCGGAACAGGTCCGCCGCGGGATCGACGACGACCGCCCGCGGGGTGCCGGTCACCGGCAACACGGCGGTCGTCTCCCGCCCGTCGAGGCGCACGGCGTGGCGTTCCGGCCCGGCGTCGGTCTCGACGAGGACCGGCACCGACAGGGCGTACACCGGCGTGTGCTGGCGCAACGTCACCGTGACGGTGCCGTCGCCGGCCTGGGCGTCGACCAGCTGCAGCGCGGGCGCTCCGGTGCGCTCCAGCCACTGCTCGAAGAAGCCGCCGAGGCCGCGGCCGGCCGCCGCCTCGAAGGCGCGGCGCAGGTCCGCCCAGCCGGCGGCGGTGTACCTGTTCTCGTCCCAGAAGCGGCGCAGACCGGTCGTGAAGGCGTCGTCGCCGATCTCGTGGCGCAGCATGTGGAAGAGGAAGGCGGCCTTGCCGTAGCCGACCACCTGCGACGCGTCGTGCACCTTGGCGCGGAACGCCGTGAGCGGCGCGTCGCGCGCCTCCGGCAGGGCGGCGTAGTCGCGCAGCCATTCCAGCCGCAGCGTGGCGTCGGCGCCGTTCGCCGCGGCGGCGGCGTGGTCGGCCATGTAGGTGGTCAGCCCCTCCGCCCAGTTGCCGTCGCCGGCGACGCGCACGCCGTTGCCCCACCAGTTGTGCAGGATCTCGTGGTCGAGGGACTGGCCGCGCACGAAGGGCAGCGGCAGCACGCGCCGGCCGATGTAGGTCAGGCCGGGAAAGCCGTAGCCGACCGGCATCGGCGCCGACAGCACGGCGAAGCCGGCGAAGGGATAGGGCCCGATCCGCTCGGCGTAGCGGTCGATGGTGGCGGCGGTCTGGTCGAGGAAGGCGGCGGACAGCTCCGCCTGCTCCGGATGGAAGTAGGTGCGCAGGCGCAAGGGCCCGTGCATCCGTTCCTCCACCAGCCAGGGCCCGGCGAACAGCGACGGCTCCTCCACCGTGCGGTCCTCGGCGAACACGGCGCGGTAGGCGCCGCCCTCCCGCTCCTCCTCGACCAGGCGGCCGGTCGCCACGGCGACGTAGGGCGCCGGCACCCGGACGGACAGACGCCAGGTCGGCGTCAGGCCGGGCAGCGTGGGCAGCCAGCCGCCGGACAGGAAGGCCCCCTCCTCGCCGGCCCGCAGCGCCCCGGCGCGTTCGGCGGCGAAGCCGGGCAGCGTGCCCTCGTAGCGCACGGTCACCGGCCGGCCGTCGTCGGGCACCTCCAGCGCCAGCGCCTCGCCGCTGCGCTCGAACGGCACCGGCTCGCCGCCGGCGGTCGCCTCGCTGACGCGCAGATCGGCCGCGAGGAGGAAGAGCTGCCGGCCCGGCGGGGCAACGATGCGGTCGCGCACGGCGAGCCGCCCGGCCGCCGGGTCGAGGGTGACGTCGAGCTCGTGGTGCAGGTCCGCCGCCCGCACGGGCGCGGCGAGCAGGACCGGCAGGAGGAGGAGGAGAAGGCGCAGCATGGCCACCATATGGGGCGCCGCCGCCGCCGGAACAGCACCGCCCGCGCTTCAGCCGGTCTGGCGGCGCGCCGCCGCCAGCACCGCCGTCAGCCGGGCGTCGTGGATGCCCAGCCGCTCCAGGTGTTCGACGGTGTTGGCGAGATAGTCGATGTTGGCGCCGCGCTCGCCGGCGCTCCCGGCGATGATCGCCGCCGCCGTCTCGACCGCCAGGCCGCCGCGGTACTGCTGATGGCCGCGGTCGACGACGAAGGTGCAGGCGGTCGCCGTGCCGCCGCAGCCGAGCCGCACCGGCAGCAGCTTCGGCTGGTAGGCGCGGGTGAACATCTCGCGGTCCCAGAGATAGTCGAGGACGGCCGGCACCCGCTCCGCCGCGACGCGGAACGCCATGCCGCGGCAGCAGCCGCCGCGGTCGAGCCCGAGCACCAGCCCCGGCCGCTCCGGCGTGCCGCGGTAGCGGTGGGAGGCGAGGCAGAAGCGGCGGTGGTAGCCGCGCAGCACCGCGAGTTTCTGCTCCTCGTAGGGGAAGCCCGGGTTCCACATCAGCGACCCGTAACCGAACACCCAGAGGTCGCGGCCCGGTGCCACGGCGATGTCGAGGGTCCAGTCGGGGGCCGGCGGACAGGCCGGATCGGGCGGAAGGGCAAGGTCGTCGGAACGCGGAGAGAGCAGCATGGTCCTGGGCAGCGGCGACTCGGACGGTCTCGCAGGCGCCGACCCTGCGGGCCGACGCGGCGAATCGTAGCACGCTCCCTATATGGAGGGCTATAACCGGCCGACAACAATCGGAAACACACGCCCATGCGTCTCGGACGCTCCCTGGGGTTCGGCGCCCTCGCCCTGCTCCTGCTCGCCGCCGCCGGCTACGCCGGCTGGTGGTGGCTCATCGCCCGCAGCGTCGAGGACGGCGTCGCCGCCTGGGCCCAGATGCAGCGCGCCCACGGCCTGACGGTCGCCTACGAGGGGCTCTCGGTGGAGGGGTTTCCCCTCGCCGTCCGCGCCGTCGCCCGGGCGCCGTCGATGACGGGCAGCGGGCTGACGTGGCACGGCGACGCCCTGGTCGCCGAGGCGCCGCCCTGGGACTACCGGCGCATCGCCCTGACCCTGCCGGGAGCCCAGCGGCTGCGCCTCGACGGCACCGGCGGTCCGCCGGTCGACGTCACCGCGCCCGACGGCGGGCGCGGCACCCTCTTCCTCGGCCCCGCCGGCCAGCCGCTGGAAGTCCGCCTGCGCTTCGAGGGGCTGACGGCCGCCACCGCGGGGGCCGGCCGCGCCGCCAGCATCGGCGGCCTCGACCTCGTCCTGGCGCAGCCCGCCGTGCCGCCCGCCGGCCACGCGGAAACCGGCCTGTCGGCCACGGTGGCGGTCGACGCGCTGCGGCCGCCGACCCTCGCCGACCATCCGCTGGGGCCGGTGATCGAGCGCGCCCAGGCCGATCTGCGCGTCCAGGGGCCGCTGCCGCGCCCCGAGCCGGCCAGCCTGACGGCGTGGAGCCGGGCCGGCGGCACGGTGGAGCTCGACCGGCTGGCGCTCGACTGGGGGCCGCTGAAGGTGGCGGCCAACGGCACGCTGGCGCTCGACCGCGACCTGCAGCCCCAGGCGGCGATGACCGCCGAGGTGCGCGGCGCCCAGGAGGTGCTGGCGGCGGTGCGCGACGTGATCGGCGACTCGCAGGTGCGGATGGCCCAGTTGATCCTCGGCATGCTGTCGCGCCCGGCGGCCGACACCGGCGAGCCGGTGGTCGCGGCGCCGGTGACGATCCAGGACCGCGCCCTGTTCGTCGGCCCGCTGAAGGTCGCCTCGCTGCCGGCGATCCGGTGGTGAGACGGGCGGTTGTCGGGTGGGGCCCCACCCGACGACCGTCCCGAGCCGCGTCAGATGTTCTCCGCCATGTGCACGGTGGCGTTGGAGGCCTGGGCCGCCGTGGTGCGCTGGCGCATCTGACGGGCGAAGCGCAACGGGCTGGGCAGGCGCCACAGCAGGCCGCCGGCGCTGCGCAGGCGCGACGCCGCGCGGCCCAGGCCCATGGCGTCGGCCAGCCGGCGGTCGAGGAAGTCCCAGCTGTCCAGGTGCCCCTCCGAGGAGTCGTCGAGCCAGTAGAAGGTGGTGGCGCTGAGCACGGCGGCCAGGGTCGCCCGCTTGGTGTAGTGGTTGAAGTCGGTGGCTTGGTCACCGGCGGCGAACCACATGGCGTCGACCGTGCGGTAGAGCAGCCGCACCCCGAGCGCCACGTTCTGCGGCAGCGCCAGCCAGGCCAGCAGACGGCGCTCGGCCTCCTTGTGCGGCTCGAGCACGACGAAATGGGTGCGCACCGCCAAGCGGATCTTGTCGCCGGTGCGCATCTCCGCCAGCGGGTGGCGGCGCATCTCCTCCAGCATGCGGCGGTCGGTCCAGGCGGCGAAATGCTCGACCAGGTCGCGCACGCCGCCGGGGAAGGCGCGGTGCGCCATGCCGACGTCGTGGCCGGCCATGCGGGCGCCGTCGCGCAGCGCCAGCTCGCTCCAGCTGTCGAAGACGACGTTGGGCAAGGTCGCCTCGAGGATCTCGTCCCTGATCCGGTCCATCTCCGCGGCGGTCTCCATGGGTGCTCCCTCCCGTTCAGGCCGACAGCGCGGCCGCGATGTGTTCCGATTCCTCGTTGAACGCCAGCAGGCGCAGGTCGGGCATCCGGTCGATGTAGAGGATGCCGTCGAGATGATCCACCTCGTGCTGCAGCACCCGGGCGTGGAAGCCCTCGGCCTCCTGCTCGACGGGGTTGCCCTCCAGGTCCAGGCCGCTGATGCGGATGCGGGTGTGGCGCGGCACCACGCCGCGCAGCCCGGGGATCGACAGGCATCCCTCCCAGCCCAGCGCCATCTCGTCGCCCAGCGGCTCGATCACCGGATTGACCAGCACCGTGTCCGCCACCGTCGTGCCGCCGGACCGGTCGGCCGGCACGCGGAACACCACCAGGCGCAGCCCGACATGGACCTGCGGGGCCGCCAGGCCGACGCCGGGGGCGTCGTGCATCGTCTCGATCATGTCGGCGGCAAGGCGCCGCACCTCGGGATCGGTCGGGTCGCGCACCGGCTCGGCCGGGGTGCGCAGCACCGGGTGCCCCATGCGGGCGATCTTGAGCAAGGCCATGGCCCATTATCTGGGAGAAAGCGTCGTCGCGGCAACGGGCAGGCTTCACAAGGCGGGTGCCGCGTGCTATATCGCTGTCCTCTCCAAGGGGTGCGCCCGGCGGCGCATCCCTTGACATCGTTTTGTCCAAACGCGGCCCTCTTCAGGGCTCTAGAAGGGATGACGGTCAACCGTGCAAGTTCTGGTCCGTGACAACAACGTCGATCAGGCCCTCCGCGCGCTGAAGAAGAAGATGCAGCGCGAGGGCATTTTCCGGGAAATGAAGCTGCGTCGCAACTACGAGAAGCCCTCGGAGAAGCGCGCGCGCGAGAAGGCGGAGGCGGTGCGCCGCACCCGCAAGCTGCTGCGCAAGCGCATGGAGCGCGAGGGCTACTAGTCGCCCGGCGCGGTTCCGCGCCGGGACCTCGCACCGAGACGTCAGCAACCGCCCCCGCGCATCGCGTGCGGGCGGTTTTGGCGTTTGTGCCGCAAGAACACAAGAACGACGTGGTTTCCGGGGAGGTTGAGACGTGAGCATCACCAAGGAGGTGCGCCGAATCGGCGTGCCCGAGCTGCGCGCCCGCAAGGGCGGCGAGCCCATCGTCTCGCTGACGGCCTACACCGCGCCGATGGCGCAGCTCCTCGATCCCCACGTCGACCTGATGCTGGTCGGCGACTCGCTGGGGATGGTGGTGTACGGCTTCGACTCGACCCTGCCGGTGACCCTGGACATGATGATCGCCCACGGCGCCGCCGTGGTGCGCGGCTCGCGCCGGGCCTGCGTGGTGGTCGACCTGCCCTTCGGCTCCTACCAGGAATCGCCGCAGCAGGCGTTCCGCTCCGCCGCCCGCGTGCTGGCGGAGACCGGCGCCCAGGCGGTCAAGGTCGAGGGCGGTGCCGAGATGGCCGAGACCGTCGCCTACCTCACGGTGCGCGGCGTGCCGGTGCTGGGCCATGTCGGGCTGATGCCGCAGTCGGTGAACACGCTGGGCGGCTTCAAGGCGGTCGGCCGCGACCCGGCGGTGGCGGAGCGCGTGCGCGCCGACGCCCGCGCCGTCGCCGAGGCCGGCGCCTTCGCCATGGTCGTCGAGGGCACCATGGAGCCGCTGGCGCGCGCCATCACCGAGGAGGTGGCGGTGCCGACCATCGGCATCGGCGGCTCGCCCGCCTGCGACGGCCAGGTGCTGGTCACCGACGACCTGCTCGGCCTGTTCAGCGACTTCACGCCGAAGTTCGTCAAGAAGTACGCCCAGCTCGGCCGGTCGGTGTCCGAGGCGGCCGCCGCCTACGCCGCCGAGGTGCGCTCGCGCGCCTTCCCCGGGCCGGAGCATTGCTTCGGCGTCAAGAAGGCGTGAGCGGCGCCGCGGGGATGCTGCTATGATGTCCGCCTCCCCGCCGTCCCCTCAGGGTCCGCCGATGTCCGCCCGCCGCGCCGCCCTCCTCGTCCTGGTCGCCGCCGTCGCCTGCGGTCCGGCGCGGGCCGACGCCTTCTTCAACTGGAACCAGCCGCCGAGCCGGGTCGAGGAGTCCCCCATCCCGACCATGTCGAAGGAGGAGTATTCGAGCTTCCTGTGCATGGTGGGCGGGGCGGTCGCCGGCGGCGCCGCCGTGCTGGCGGGCAGCGCGGCGATCATCGCCACCGGCGCCAGCGCCACGACCACGGAGACGGCGGTCGCCGTGCCGGTCCTCGTCGCGACCATCGCCGCCGGCTGCGGCCTCGGCACGGCCATGGCGCCGGCGTTCGCTTGGCTGCACCACCGCGGCGACGCGCTGGTGCGCGAGATCGAGGGAACGGACTGAGGGTCAGAGCCCTTCGACGATGACGATGTTGAGGCGCGCGGCACCGGCCCGCGCCGCCCGTGCCTCGCGGTATTCCGGGCTGTCGTAGAACGCCCGCGCCGCCTCCATGGACGGGAACTCGGCGACGATGACGCGGCGGGGACGCCACTCCCCCTCCAGGGTCTCCACGGTGCCGCCGCGCACCCGGAACACGGCGCCGTGCGCCTGCAGCGCCCGGGTCGACAGGGCCTTGTACGATTCGTACGCCACCGGATCGGTGACGTCGGCTTCGGCGATGAGATAGGCCGGCATGGTCGGGGGTCTCCTGAAGGGTCGCGCCGGTCCCCCCTCCCGACCTCCCCCCACTGACGCGGGGGGAGGAGATAAGCCCTCCCCCGCGTCAGTGGGGGAGGGTTGGGTGGGGGTCCGAGGCGGCGCGCCGCTCTTACGCGTGCTCCATCGACTTCACGACCTCCTCGGTGACCTTCTTGGCGTCGCCGAAGAGCATCATGGTGTTGGGGCGGAAGAACAGCTCGTTCTCCACGCCGGCATAGCCGGACGCCATCGACCGCTTGATGAAGAACACCGTCTTGGCCTTCTCCACGTCGAGGATCGGCATGCCGTAGATCGGGCTCGCCGGGTCGGTCTTGGCCGCCGGGTTGGTGACGTCGTTG
>NZ_JBPJSP010000036.1:0-67813 GCF_051225715.1 Azospirillum sp. ST 5-10 | reverse complement strand
CGCCCACAGGGCGTCGGAGACAAGAGGGGCTGCCATTCCCCCCTCAACTGCCCGATCCCGGTTCGGTTAGGCGCTCTGAATGGGACGTGTGGATCGATCATGGCGTCACGTTGTTGGCGGAGCTCGCCGCCACTATCAAAACGAAAACCCCCAGCGTCACAGCCCTGACGTAAGGGTGCAGTACGTCAAGGCAACCTAGAACTCGCATCGATTGCAGATCTGCATGGCCGCGCGGTCCGTGTGAAGCTGACGCAAGAAGGAGCGGCGCGCGTGGCCAAAGGTGATCTGGTGGAACGTTGCCTCCTTGAGGTTCCCCAACACCCCCGCGCGGGGATGGACGCAGCACGGCACGACAGTACCGTCCCAATCGACGTAAAGACGGTGGTGGACTGCCTGGAAGCTGCAAATCCGAGCCGGAACGTCGAGATCGCGGTCAAGCATGTTCTCCTTCGATTCCGGCAGGTACATCCAACCACGGAACTCCGGCGACCAACCCCGTGGCTCCATCAGCGCGCGCCAACGGGCTTGGGCGGTGGGATCCTCGCAGATGGTGCGCGTGACCAGTCGCAACTCCGGGCAGTATCGATCGCGCAACTCGCGCATCCTGCCCAGAAACTCCAACAGCTTTTCCCAGCGGCTGGGCGGGCGCAGGCGCTCATACTCCTCCGGCGTGCCGTCACCGTCACAGCTCACGGCGATCTGGGTGAGCACACGCGTGCGGAGCGCTTCCTCCAGGGCTGGCCAGTCGGCGAACTGGGCATTGGTTGAGATCTCGACAACTCGCGTCTTCCAACGCTGTGCCGGAATGCGCGACAGAATGCCCGGCAGGTCATGATGCAGAAGCGGCTCGCCAAAATTAAACAGGCGTAGGTACAAGATAAAATCAACATCGATGTTCCGCAAGCAGCGATCGAAGTCCCCGACGTCGATGCGCTGCACCTTCGGCTGCAGGGTCGAGTTGGGACAGCCGAGGCAGCGGAGCTGACAACCCTTCACGATCTCGAAATGCAACCGCTCCAGGGCCGGAATGCGTGGTGCGGAAGGGGTGAGGACAGTGTTCATGGAAGGTGGATTTACAACTTTACGAAATAGCCGCGGGCGGCGAAGGTGCAACCGAACTTGTTTTCGCGCTTCATATCGGCGGCAAGAACATTTGGGTTCTCGGCCAGATAGCGGTCAAGGGCTTCCCAAGGTCCCGGTCCGTGCGCCGGGCGCACGGGATGCCCGTTGACGATCGTGTCCTCGACCACCAGATAGTCGCCGCGCCGAAGCAAGGGGACGAGCGTCGTCAACTCCCGATGCACGTGCGCCGCGGCATGGTCCGAGTCGAGGATCATGAACACCGTCCCACGCTCCTCCGGAAGTAGCATGGCGATCTGTGCAGCGATCTCCGGTCCGCCACTGTCTCCCAGAAGCAACTGAATACGCGGATTGCCGAGAATGGAGGGGTGCAACGCCTCGTGTGTCACATCGACGGTGATCACCGCGCCTTCCGTGCCCATGGCGGCCAGGAGATCGGCGAAATAAAGCGCGGAACCGCCATGCCGGGTACCGGTCTCTACCACCCACTGCACCGAGCGCTCGCTGATGATTTCCTGGTAGTTCCACATATCGGACGGCAGCTTCAGCGTACGTACGCCGCGCCAGCCCATAGCCTTCCAAACATTGGTCTCATGGAACCAGCGTAGGTAGTCTTGGCCGGGAGTCGACATCCAGAACTCCGTCCGCTCATTGGGGTTTGCAGCCGACGACGCGCATGTCGCGCGGATCGCCCAGCTTGAATTGGGCCGGCTCACGGCGGAGATCGGTGAGTCCGGCCCGCTCCATCACCTGCATCAACGTCTCCGGCGTGTAACCCCAGCGGTGCACCATCAGCGGGTCGCGCCACTGCGGGTCGCCATAGAACACCCACATGGTGTGCTGACCGCGCGCGTCGGCTTGGCCGAAGGCGTTCGGATCCTTCAGGAACGCCTCGCATGCGGACCGCAGGTTCGGACATTCCAGCACCATGCGCCCGCCCGGCTTCAGCACGCGGACCCACTCCCGCAGGATATCTTCCACCTCCCAGCGCCAGAAGTGTTCCACCACGTGCACCGCAAGGATCTCGTCGACGCTGTCATCGGCGAAATCGCCGAGACGGTGCAGGTCGCACACCACGTCCGGCCTCACGCCGGCGCGGTTGTCCGCGATGTCGACATTGACGTAGCCGGGCAGCAGTTTGTCGCCACAGCCGAGATTGAGACGCACCGGGAGAGGACGGGGCGCAACACGAGGTGTGGTGGGCCGCTCCACCACCTCGCGCACGACTCCATCCCAATCACGCGCGACCGCTTCCGGGGTGAACCGTGCGGCAACCGCCGCCTGTCCCGCGGCAATGCGCTCGAGCACCGCGTCGCCATGCGCCAACACCCAGCGCAGCCCGTCGACGAGATCGGACGTGACCACCGCACTGTCACGGAAGGCCTGATGGCTCCGCGTCGGGTGCGCCACCGGGATGCGCCCGGCCCAGAGAGCCTCCTGCAGCCGATTGGCCGATTTGGTGGCCATGGCCGGTTCGTCGGACGATGGCAGGAGAACGGCATGACAGCGCAACAGTGCCCCCTCCAACGCCTCGGGCGACCAGGGGGTCAGATCGACAGCCAGACTCCCTTTTGCCCGCTCGAGCGCCGACGCAAAGCCATCGGTGGCGTCGCACACCACCTCGAGCCGGCACGGCGTTTCCCTCGCCAGAGCGGTGAGATCCGACATCAGCGACAGCAAGGGCGCGGCGTTGCCACTACGCCCGAACCACAACAGGCGGACCGGGCTGGCAGACGCCGGAAATGCCGGCTCTCCACGCGCCAATTCCACACAATCCGGCACCTGCACGACCGGGACGGTCGCGACTTCGCCCACCAACTCCGCCAGCGCCTCGGAAGAGACCGTCACGGCGTCGGCCCGCTCCAGCATGGACGGGTAATGCGCCATGAGATGCGGCGCGGCGGCAATGTTGTCACAGACGTCGACGACGACGCGCTTGCCGGCATCCCGCAAGACGTCCAGCACGGAACTCAGGTCGTAAAGCGTCTTATGAACGAGGTACAGGTCGGCGTCGAGAAAGTCGTCCCGACGCATCGCCTCGACGATCCCGTCCGTCGGAACCACCTTGACCTTGTGGCCGAGCCGGGCCAGATGCGGCGCCACCGCAAGGCCGCGGAGCCGCACGCTCGCCAACGGCGAGAAGATCTTGCCGCGGTACTTGGCGAAAGGGCCTGGTGCCAAATGGTGGATGATCATCGTGGTGTGCACACTCCCCCAAAGCCAGGGAAAATGTCAACCGCGGGCCGTGACAGTCGGTGAAGGTGCCGCCGTCGGGCCTCCGCAAGGGTGCCATGCGCGCGGTTGCAATCACCCCCCGCGGCATCGTACTCCGACGGGCCCAGGGGCCGCCGGCCCCGCCGACCAGTTCGAGGATACCGACCCATGCGCGCCTTCGAGGGCCAGCATTCCGACAACGTCGCCATCAAGCGCACGCGCGAGCAGAAGGAACGGCAGCTGCGCGAGCTGAAGGACCAGTTCGCCGCCCTGAAGAGCCACGCCGCCCCGACCCTGCGCGCCACCATCGCCAAGCGCATCGCCGACCTCGAGGCCGAGCTGAAGGCGCCGGCCGCGCCGGCCGCCGCGCCCACGCGGCCGCGGCGGGGCTGAGCCGTGACGGCGGTACCGACCGTGCCCGTCCGGCCGCTGACCCGGGTGTTCGACCGGCCCTGGCTGCTGCTGCTGCTGCCGCCGCTGTTCTGGTCGGGCAACATGGTGCTGGGCCGCGCCGTGGCCGACGCGGTGCCGCCGGTGGCGCTGGCCTTCTGGCGCTGGGCGCTGGGGGCGCTGATCCTGCTTCCCTTCGCCTGGCCCCACCTGCGGCGCGACCTGGAGCCCCTGCGCCGCCACTGGCCGGTGGTGGCCGTGCTGTCGGCGCTCGGCATCGCCTGCTTCAACACCTTCGCCTACATCGGCCTGGCCGACACCACGGCGCTCAACGCGGTGATGATGCAGTCGGCCATGCCGGTGCTGATCGTCGCCTTCAGCTTCGTCTTCTTCCGCGAGCCGGTGACCCCGCTCCAGGCGCTCGGCGTCGCCGTGTCGCTGGCCGGCACCTTCACCCTGATCGCCCGCGGCGACCCGGCGACCCTGGCCGCCCTGCACTTCAACAGGGGCGACCTGTGGATCGGCGCCGCGGTGCTGGCCTACGCCGCCTACACCGCCCTGCTGCGCCGCCGCCCGGCCACCCACCCCTTGAGCTTCCTGGTCGCGACCTTCCTGCTCGGCGCGGCGATGCTGCTGCCGTTCTACCTCGCCGAGTCCCTCGGCGGCCGGCCGATGGCGGTCGACGCGGTGTCGCTGGGGTCGGTCGTCTACGTCGCCGTGTTCCCCTCGATCCTCGCCTATCTCTGCTTCAACCGCTCGGTGGCGCTGATCGGCGCCAACCGCACCGGGCTGTCGATCCACCTGATGCCGGTGTTCGGCAGCCTGCTCGCCATCGCCTTCCTCGGCGAGCGGCCGCACTGGTTCCACGGCGCCGGCATCGCCCTGATCGCCGGCGGGATCGTGCTGGCGACCCGCCGCCCTCAGAGATAGCCGAGGGCGCGCGGCAGCCACAGGGAGAGGCCGGGGAACGCCACCACGGCCGCCAGCGCCGCCACCATGGCGGCGACCATCCACAGCACCCAGGGCACCGTCGCCTCGATGGACACGCCGGCGACCCGGGTGGTCACCATCAGGTTGACCGCCAGCGGCGGCGTGAACTGGCCGATCGCCAGGTTCATGGTGATCATCACCCCGAACCACACGGGATCCCAGCCGAAGCTCTCCATGATCGGCTGCAGCAGCGGCAGCAGGATCAGGAAGATCGACACCGCGTCCAGCACCATGCCGAGCGCCAGCAGCGCCAGGTTCAGCAGCACCAGGATCACCGTCTCGTCGCCGGTCGCCGCCACCGCCGCCTCGGCCATCCGGTCGAAGACGCCCAGCGTGCTGCCGGCCCACGCGAAGATGCTGGCGAGCGCCAGGATCAGCAGCACCACCGCCGACATTTCCGCGGCTTCCGCCAGCGCCTCGTAGAGCGCGCGCCAGGTCAGCGTGCGGTAGATGAACAGGCCGACCGCCAGCCCGTAGAACACCGCCACCACCGCCGCCTCGGTCGGCGTGAAGGCGCCGGTGCGCAGGCCGCCGAGAATGATCACCGGCGCCAGCAGCCCCCACACCGCCCCCTTCAGGCTGGCCCAGAACGGCGGCCGCGGCCCGGCGTCGGCCATGCCGAAGCCGTGGCGGCGGGCCAGCCACACCGTCGGCGCGATCAGCGACAGCCCGGCCAGCAGCCCCGGCACGACGCCGGCGGCGAACAGCGCCGGCACCGAGGCCTGGGGCACCAGCACGCTGTAGATGATGAAGGCGACCGAAGGCGGGATCAGGATCGCGGTGGCGGCCGCCGCGGCGATGACGCCGGCCGAGAAGGCGCGGGGGTAGCCCGCCTTCTGCATCGACGGGATCATCACCGTGGCGACCGCCGCGGCGTCGGCCGGGCCGGAGCCGGAGATGCCGCCCATCACCATGCACACCAGGATCGCCACCACCGCCAGGCCGCCGTTGCGCGGCCCGACCACGGCGGAGGCGAAGTCGACGATGCGGCGCGCCACCCCGGCGCGCTCGAACAGCAGGCCGGCCAGGATGAAGACGGGGATCGCCAGCAGCGGGTACTTGGCGATGCCGGTGTAGACGTTGGTCGGCACCGCCAGGATGCCGAGCTGGGCGTCGAGGATGGCGAGCGAGCCGGCCAGCCCCAGCGCCACCGCCAGCGGCGCGCCGAGCAGCATCAGCACCAGGAAGCCGAGGAACAGAAGCGCCGTCGCCATCACGCCCCCCGCCGCAGCGCCCGCACGATGCGCCCCGCCACCCGCAGCGCCACCACGGCGGCCAGCAGCGGCATCCACACGGTGTAGAGCCACTGCGGGTTGCCGAGGCCGGGCGACGTTTCCTCGAAGCGCCACTGGTCGTAGGTCAGCCGCCCGCCGTACCAGACGATGACGGCGAACATCGCCAGCGACGCCGCCCACGCCACGGCCTCCGTCCAGCGCCGCCAGCGCGGCGGCAGCCGGTCCACCAGGACGGTGATGCGGATGTGGCGGTCGGCGGCCACCGCCACGGCGGAACCGAGGAACGTCATCACCACCATCAGGAAGATCGAGTATTCCTCGGTGAAGGCGAAGGAGACGTCGGTGAAGTAGCGCACCACGACGTTGGCGAAGGTGACGACGCACACCGCCGCCATGGCGAGTGCCGCCAGCGCGCGCTCCACGGTCACGGGCACGCGCGGGGCGTCTGTATCCCCTTCGGGATCGGCGATCTGGGACATGGGAACGGCCGGGCGATGAGGGCTCCCCTCCCCCGCGGCGGGGGAGGGGCACGGAGGGTCGGCGGTCACTTGCGGGCGGCGATCGAGGATTCGGCCTGCTTCACCAGGTCGGCGCCGATCTGCTTGGCCCACTTGTCGTAGACGGCGCGGGTCGCCTGCTGGAAGGCGGCCTTCTGCTCCGCCGTCAGGGTGACGACGGCGACGCCCTGGCCCTCGATGTCCTTCAGCACCGAGACGTCGGCGCCGGCGATGCCCTTGCGGGCCAGCTCCACCTCCTCGGCCGCCGCCTGCACCGCCGCCTCGCGCACCGCCTTGCGGTCCTCGTCCGACCAGGAGTTCCAGACCTCCTCGTTGACGACGAAGATCAGCGGATCGGCGACGTAGCCCCACAGGGTCAGGTTCTTCTGGTTCAGCGTCGCCATCTTGGCGGCGACGAAGACCGACAGCGGGTTCTCCTGGCCGTCGACGGCGCCGGTGGACAGCGCCGGCTGGGCGTCGGCCCAGCTCATCTGCGTCGGGTTGGCGCCCAGCGCCGTGAAGGTGTCGAGGAAGAGCGGCGAGCCGACGACGCGGATCTTCA
Source organism: Azospirillum sp. ST 5-10 (assembly GCF_051225715.1). Lineage (NCBI taxonomy): Bacteria > Pseudomonadati > Pseudomonadota > Alphaproteobacteria > Rhodospirillales > Azospirillaceae > Azospirillum > Azospirillum sp. ST 5-10. Next base: position 60,845 of record NZ_JBPJSP010000036.1, on the reverse strand, counting down.
TGCCCTTGAGATCGTCGGGCGTCTTCACCGGGTGCTTGGAGTTGGACAGCTCGCGGAAGCCGTTCTCGCCCCAGGCCAACGGCACCACGTCCTTCGAGGCCAGGATCTTGAACAGCTCCTCGCCGACCGGTCCCTGGGTCAGGGCGTCGATCGCCTTGTAGTCGGGCATCAGGAACGGCAGCGAGAAGAGGTTGAGCTCCTTCACCTGCGGCGACCAGTTGATGGTCGAGCCGACGGCGAGGTCGATCACGCCCTGGCGCAGGGCGGTGAACTCCTTGGTCTGGTCGCCGTTCACCAGGGAGGTGCCGGGGTACATCTTCACGTTGATCCGGCCGCCGGTCTTCTCACGGATCAGCTCGGCCCAGCGCTCGCCGCCGACGCCCCAGGGAAACGGCTTCCCCAGCACGGTGGACAGCTTGTACTCCGGCTTGTAGTCGGCCGCGGCGACGCCGGGCAGAAGGGCGGCGGCCAAGGCCAGGCCGGCGAACAGCGCCTTCACGGATGTCATCGATCTCCTCCCAATCGTTCTGGTCCCCAAGCGGGAGGGGCGATCCTAGCAAGCCGCCGGCCGGGTGGCTACCGTGCCCGCGGCGGCCGGCGCCCAAGAAAGAGGCCGCGGACGCCGGACGTGCCGGCGGCGTCGCGGCCTCGCAGGTCGTTGACGGGAGTGTTTTGCCCGATGTGGGCGGCCGCGCCGCCGAGAGCAATGCGCGATTCCGGCTAGCGCCCCTGCCGTTCGAAGGGATCGGCCGCGCCGCCGGACGCCGCGCCCGGCGCGGCCGGCGGCGTTTGACGCGCCGCGCCCGCTCGCCGAGACTGGGCGGCGGGACACGGGCGAGGAGGAACGGGCATGGACAGACGCCGCACCGGCGCGACCGCGGCACGGGGGGTCGTCTTGGCGGCGTTGCTCGCCGCACCGGCCGCGGCGCAGCCGGCGACCATGCTGGGCGGCAATCCCAGCGAATGCGACATCGCCCACGCCCTGCTGGGCGCCGCGCCGCCCGGCTGCCCGCCGGCACCGGCGACGGTCCGTCCCGCCCCGCCGCCGCGCGCCGCCGATGCCGCCGCCGGTCCCGAAGCGGCCCCGCCGCCGCCCACGCCGTCGCCGGCCCGGTCCGCCCTGCCCCAGTCCGCCCCGCTCCATCCCGCTCCGCCTCATCCCGCTCCGCTCGTCACCGCGCCGGCGACCGCGCCGGAGCCGCCGCGGGAGGGGCAGCGGCGCGCCGCCTTCCTCATCGCCTTCGACTTCGCGTCGGCCCGCATCCGTCCGGAATCGCAGGCGGTCCTTGACCGAGTCGCGGCGGTCATGGCGTCGCCGGAAGGACGCGACCGGGTGTTCCAGGTGATCGGCCACACCGACGCGGTCGGCCCGGCGGCGGCGAACCTAAATTTATCACGCCGCCGCGCCGAGGCCGTGGTCGCCTACCTCACCGGCCGCCACGGCGTGGCGTCCGACCGGCTGGAGGCCAGCGGCCGCGGCGAGGAGGAACTGGCGGACCCCGCCCACCCCGCCGCCGCCGCCAACCGGCGGGTGGAAATCGCCGCCCGCCGCCGCTGACGGGGACTACCCCTTTCGGGCGGAACCCGTCATGCTCCTGCCGGCAGGGCAGCACCCGGACCGACCGACGACATGCAGCATCCCGCGGATGGTTTCCTTTCAGGGACGGTACGCCGTGCCGCCGCCGGCGCGCTCGGGCTCGCCGCGGCGGCCGGCCTCTCCGCGCTGAGCATGATCGACTACCGGCTGTTCCACACGCTGGCGGAGGCCGCCCACGCGCTCGTCGCGCTGGGCGCCTTCATCGTCGCGTGGTACGCGCGCCATCTCCTCCAGTACAACCACGTGGTGCTGCTGGGCGTGGCGAACCTCTACGTCGCCGGCCTCTTCACCCTGCACGCCCTGGCCTACAAGGGCATGGGCGTGCTGCCGGTGGACGAGGCCAACGTCGCCACCCAGTTCTGGATCCTGGCCGCCGGGCTGGAGTGCGCCGGCTTCCTGCTCGCCGCGGCGGCGCCGGCGCGGCGCCACCGGTCGCCGCTGCTGCACCTCGGCTTCGGCGGCGCGGCGGCGGCCGGCGTCCTGACCATCCTCGTCTGGCCGGTGTTCCCCGACAGCTTCGTCGCCGGGCGCGGCCTGACGCCGTTCAAGATCGTCGCGGAATACGCGATCATCGCCGGGTTCGCCGCGGTCCTCGTGTTCCTGTGGCGCAACCGCCGGCGGTTCGACCCGGATCTCCTGCGCATGCTCGCCGTCGCGGTGATCCTGCGCATGCTCGCCGAAGCCTGCTTCACCCTCTACACCGACGTCTACGGCGTCGCCAACATGGCCGGGCATCTCCTGAAGACGGCGGCCTGCGTCTTCGTGTTCCGGGCGGTGGTGGAGACCGGTATGGTGCGCCCGCAGGCGTTGATGAGCCGGGCGCTGGAGCGCGAGCAGGCGCTGGCCGCGGAAGTCGCCCGCCAGGCCCGCACCTTCGACGCCATCCTCTCGGCCACGCCCGACGCGGTGCTGATGCTGGACGCCGGCCTGCGCTTCGTCTACGCCAACCCGGCCGCGGCCGACCTCTTCGGCGTTCCCCAGGAGCGCTGGCCCGGCCGCACCTGGCGCGAGCTCGGCCTGGCGGCCCCGGTGATGGAGCCGATGGAGAGCCGCGCCCGCGCCGTCGTCGCCGAGGACGCGCCGCGGGCGGCCAGCCTGCGCCTGCACGGGCGCACCTACGACCAGCATCTGACGCCGCTGCACGACGACGGCCCCGGCGTCTCCGGCGTGCTGCTGGTGTCGCGCGACGTGACCGAGCGGGTGGAGGCGGAGGTCCGACTGCGCGCCGCGCTCGCCGAACAGGAGCGCCTGCGCGGCACGGCGGAGCGGGCGAACGCCGCCAAGACGCGGTTCCTGGCCGCCGCCAGCCACGACCTGCGCCAGCCCGTGCAGGCCCTGCTGCTGCTGGGCGACACCCTGTCGGGCCGGGTCGAGGGGCAGCCGGCGCACGACACGGTCGTCACCATGCGCATGGCGCTCGACACGCTGAAGACCCTGCTCGACGGGCTCCTCGACATCTCGCGCCTGGAGGCCGGGGTGGTGGTGCCGAAGGTGGAGCGGATCGCCGTGGGCGCGCTCCTCGGCCGCCTGGAGGCGGAATATGCCCCGCGCATGGCCGAGAAGGGCCTGCGGCTGCGGGTGGTCCCCAGCTCGGGCTGGATCACCAGCGACCCCACCTTGCTGGCGCGCATCCTGCGCAACCTCCTGGAGAACGCCCTGCGCTACACCGAGGCGGGCGGCGTGGTGCTGGGCTGCCGGCGGCGCGGCGGCGCCGTGCGCCTGGAGGTCGTGGACACCGGCGCCGGCATTCCCCGCAACCGTCTGAACGACGTCTTCGAGGAGTTCGTGCAGGTCGCCCCCGCCGCGTCGGGCGCCGGCAACGGCGGGCAGGGCCTCGGGCTCGGCCTTGCCATCGTGCGGCGCCTGGCCGGTCTGCTGGACCACCCGCTGGACGTCGTCTCGGTGCCCGGGCGCGGCTCGCGGTTCGCGGTGGCGGTCCCCGCCGCCGATCCGCCCGCCGTCGCGCCGGCGGCCGCGGCGGCGGTACCGGCCGTCGCGGACAGCGGGCTCGCGCTGGTCGTCGACGACGAGGCGATCGTCCTCAGCGCCCTGGCGGCGATGCTGGAGGGCTGGGGCTACACGGTGCTGGCGGCCGACACCCCGGACGGGGCGCTGGCACGGCTGGCCGACGCCGGGCGGGTGCCGGACCTGCTGGTCTCCGACTACCGGCTGGCCGGCGGCCGGACCGGCGTCGAGGTGATCGTCGCCGTCCGCGCCGCCTGCGGCGTGGCCATCCCGAGCATCCTGCTGACCGGCGACACCGGCCCGGCCCGGCTGGTCGAGGCGCAGCGTTCCGGCTTCGACGTGCTGCACAAGCCGGTCACCCCGTCCCAGCTCCAGACCGTCATCACGATGGTGCGCCGGCGCCCCGGCCCGCCGGCGAACAACGGCAGCGCCGCCGACGGCAACGCCGCGCGGGGCGACTGAACGCCGTCCCTACAGCATGGTCTCCCAGCGCGCCGCCACGTCGGGCGCCGGGTTGACGGCCGGTGCGAAGTCGGCACGGCCACGCCGCTCGCGGTGCTCGCGCAGGGCCCAGTGCACGGTGGGAAAGGCGATGTCGCGCCAGGGGATCTCGTCCCACAGGAACAGCCCGACCTCCTCGCTCTCCGGCCCGGCGCCGATGTCGGGATCGACGAGGCGGGCGCGGAAGATGAGCTGGACCTGGCTGATCCGCGGGATGTCATAGACGGCGAGCAGGGTGTCGACGGCGATGCGCGCGCGCGCCTCCTCCCACGCCTCGCGCATCGCCCCGGCCACGGTGGTCTCGCGCTCCTCCATGAAGCCGGCGGGCAGCGTCCAGAAGCCGCGGCGCGGCGCGATGGCGCGCCGGCACAGCAGGATGCGCTCCTCGTCGCCCTCGCCCCAGGTGGCGACCGAGCCGACGACGATCAGCGGGTTCTGGTAGGCGACGAAGCCGCAGTCCGGACAGAGCAGCCGTTCCCGGTCGTCGCCGGGCGGGATGGCGCGGATGCGCGGGCCTTTGTCGGGAGCGTCGTCGGACATCCGTCCCATATGGCGCGATCCGCGGCGCGGGGCAAGCCGCTTCCGCCACCGCCCGGGGGGCGGGCAACACCACCGCCCGCGGAGCGGGCCACGGCGCCGTCCCGCCGTTCGTCACCCGTTCTCTTCGCGCGGCATCTGCGTTAGGCTGCGCTCCGGCACACAAGATGTTGGGGCACCATGGGCGCAAGCGCCTTCCAGTTCGCGTTCGACGGGGTGTCGCTGGCGATCGGCCTGGCGGCCGGGGCGCTGGTGGCGTGGCTGCTGGCGCGCGCCGCGGCGGCCGACGTGTCGGCCGAGCGCGCCGAACTGCACGCCCGCCTCGACTTCCAGGCCCGCCGCGAGGAGGAGCTGCGCGAGACCGTCGCCGAGCGGGAGCGCCAGATCGCCCGCCTGCAGGCCGACGTCACCCGCGGGCGCGAGCGCCACGCCGAGCTGGCGACCACGCTGAACAAGGAGCGCACCGCCGCCGCCGAGAAGCTGGCCCTGCTGGAGAAGGCCCGCGACGGCCTGGGCGAGGCCTTCAAGGCGCTGTCGGCGGAGGCCTTGAGCCAGAACAACCGCAGCTTCCTCGATCTGGCGCGCGAGACCCTGGCGACGACCCAGCAGGCGGCGCGCCACGATCTCGACACCCGGCGCACGGCGGTGGCCGACCTGGTGGCGCCGCTGCGCGAGGCGCTCGACGCCATGGGCCGCGAGGTCCAGGCGATGGAGAAGGCCCGCGCCGGCGCCTACGAGGGCTTGCGCCAGCAGGTGCAGTCGCTGGCCGAGAGCCAGGAGCGGCTGCGCGGCGAGACCGGCAACCTGGTGCGGGCGCTGCGCACCCCGGCGGCGCGCGGCCGCTGGGGCGAGATCCAGCTGCGCCGCGTCGTGGAGATGGCCGGCATGCTCGACCACTGCGACTTCCAGGAGCAGGCGAGCGTCGACACCGAGCGCGGCCGGCTGCGCCCCGACCTGCTGATCCGCCTGCCCGGCGGCAAGACCATCGTCGTCGACGCCAAGACGCCGCTCGACGCCCATCTCGACGCCGTGCAGGCCGAGGACGAGGCGCCGCGCCGCGCCGCCCTGGCCCGCCACGCCCGGCACGTGCGCGAGCACATGCGCCAGCTCGGCGGCAAGGCCTACTGGGACCAGTTCGCCGAGACCCCGGAGTTCGTGGTGCTGTTCCTGCCCGGCGAGAACGTCTTCTCCGCCGCCCTGGAGCACGACCCGGCGCTGATCGAGGCGGGCATCGAGCACCGCGTCATCCTCGCCACGCCGACCACGCTGATCGCGCTGCTGCGCGCCGTCGCCTACGGCTGGCGCCAGGAGGGGCTGGCCCGCAACGCGCGCGAGATCGCCACGCTGGGGGCGGAGCTGTACAAGCGCCTGTCCGACCTGGGCGGCCACATGGAGCGGCTGGGCGGCCAGCTCGGCAAGGCGGTGGCCTGCTACAACGGCGCGGTCGGCAGCCTGGAATCGCGGGTGCTGGTCACCGCGCGCCGCCTGCGCGACCTGGACGCCGTCCCGGAGGGCGCCGACCTGCCCACCGCCGAGCCGCTCGACCACCGGCCGCGGTCGCTGCAGGCGCCGGAGCTGCGCGGCAACGCGTAGGCGGGTCGGGTCAGGCCGCCCCCACCCCCGCCCCCACCGCCGGGCGCCGCGCGTCCGCCCACGCCCGCACCGTCGTCGGCCGGCCGGCGGCGTCCACCAGCCCGCGCTCCACCAGCTCGTGGGCGTGGCCGGCGAACCAGTCGGCGGTTCCCGGGCGGTCCCAGGCCTCCATCCAGTTCTGCTCCATGAAGGCGAGGATGGCGGGATGGCCCAGCTCGGCCTCCCACAGGATGCCGAGCAGCGAGGTCTGCGCCTCCTCGTGCATGCACTGCTCGAAGGTGAGGACCTGCTGGGCGCGCGCCTCGCGGCGGCGCGACGTCTCCGGCCCCGGCCCCAGGCCGTGCTCGAGCAGCCGCCGGCGCTCCGGGGCGGCGCACAGCCAGTGCGCCACCTCGTGGACGATGACGGTGGCCTCCACCTTGGTGCGGATCACCGTCCCGTCCCACATGAAGCAGGCGCTCGGCTCCTCGTCCAGGGTGCCGATGCCGTGGGCGTGGGCCAGCGCCACGCCGTCGGCGCGCTGCTCCGGCGTGTCGACGCCGCCGGCCACCGGCCAGGTGGCGGCGATGCGGCGGAACGCGGCGAGCGCCACGGGACGGTCGGCGAGATGGCCGGCGAAGGCGGCGAGCGCGGCCGGCAGATCGTCGGCGGGAATGGGGGTCAGGATCATCGCGGCATGGACGGTGACGGAACGGGCCGGGCTGTTGTGCCCAAAGGACGGCGCCGACCGCAAGGGGCGGGCGGTCGCAGGCCGAACATTTCACCGAATTAACCCAACCGGTCTACACCGTTCGGGAATATCCGCCTGCCGGCCTTGTTGATGCTGTCCAGGCAGGAGGCGATTTGCCGGTGGAGAGAGCCATGCTATATGACGTTCGGCGGAGGGTGCGGGCCGCCGGGTGCGGCGACGGTCGCGGCGGGAGCCGTCGGCCGTGACCCACATGACCCCGCTCCATGCCTCACCGCGAGGACCCATGGCCTGCGTCGCAACGCCCTACACGCCGGTACCGGCCGCCGACGGCGACCGCTGCCGCCTTTCCATCGTCATACCGTTCTACAACGAAGGGACCAACGTCGAGGCGCTGTTCGCCCGGCTGGTGCCGGTGCTCGACGGGCTCGGGCTGGCGTGGGAGGTGGTGTGCGTCGACGACGGCAGCCGCGACGACACGCTCGGCCGTCTGGTCGCCGCCCACGCCCGCGACCGCCGCATCAAGGTGGTCGAGCTGTCGCGCAACTTCGGCAAGGAGCTGGCCCTGTCTGCCGGCCTGGCGCACGCCCGCGGCGACGCGGTGGTGCCGATGGACGCCGACCTGCAGCACCCGCCGGAACTGCTGCCCGAACTGGTCGACCGCTGGCGCGCCGGCTACGACGTGGTGATCGCCGTGCGCCACGCCCGCGTCGGCCAGAGCCTCAAGCACCGCCTGTTCGCCCGCGCCTTCTACTGGATCTTCGACAATCTGTCGGAGGTGAAGCTGCCGCGCGAGGCCGGCGACTTCCGGCTGATGGACCGCAGGGTGGTCGACGTCCTCAACCGCATGCCGGAACGCACGCGGTTCATGAAGGGCATGTTCGCCTGGGTCGGCTTCCGCCAGACCAGCATCCTCTACCAGCAGGGCGAACGGGCCGGCGGCGACACCAAGTGGGGCTTCATGAAACTGCTCCGCCTGTCGATCGACGGGCTGACGGCCTTCTCCGACTTTCCGCTGAAGGTGTGGAGCCTCGTCGGCATGGCGGTCTCCGGCGTCGCCTTCCTCTACATCGTGGTGCGGCTGCTGCGCACCCTGCTGTTCGGCATCGACGTGCCGGGCTACGAATCGCTGATCGTCTCGGTCCTGTTCATGGGCGGCATCCAGCTGATCACCCTGGGGATCATCGGCGACTACCTCGGCCGCGTCTTCGCCGAGGTGAAGGGCCGGCCGCTGTTCATCGTCCGTGCGACCCACGGCTTCGCGGCGGCACCGGCCGAGCGCGCCGCCCCCGTCGAGGAGCGCGTGGCGTGAACCACCTGACCCCGATCCAGCTCCGCGACCGCGCCGCCAGCGCCGCCTATCCCCCTCGCCCGGCGTTCGCCTGGGACGACCTGACCCGCCTGCTGCTGCTGGCGCTCGTCGTGCTGGCGGCCCTGACCTTCCGCAACTACGCCATTTCCATCGACGAGGAGGTGCAGCACGTCTACGGCAAGAAGCTGCTGGCCTACTACCTCAGCGGCTTCGCCGACCAGTCGGCCTTCGCCTTCAAGGACCTGTTCTACTACGGCGGCCTCTTCGACCTGACGGTGGCGTCCCTGCTGCCGATCTCGCCCTTGTCCGAGTACGACACCCGGCACCTGCTGTGCGCCGCGGTGGGCATCGTCGGCATCGCCGGCACCTGGCGTCTGGCGCGCCATCTCGCGGGGCCGCGCGCCGGCTTCTTCGCCACCGCCCTGCTGGCGCTGAGCGGCGTCTATTACGGCGCCATGTTCAACAACACCAAGGACGTTCCCTTCGCCGCCGGCATGGTGTGGACGCTCTATTTCGCGACGCGCCTCCTCGACCAGGCGCCGCGGCCGCGCCGGGCGACGGTGCTGAAGTTCGGGCTGGTGCTCGGGATGACCCTGGCGACCCGCGTCGGCGGCGTGCTGGCGGCCGGCTATCTCGGCCTGGCGCTGCTGCTGCACTGGGCCCTGGTGTGGCGCCACCAGGGGCTCGGCCGGGCGGCCGAGGCGGCCCGCGGCACGGTGGCGGCGCTGCTGCCGGCGGTGCCGCTGGCGCTCGCCGTGGTCGCCGTGTTCTGGCCCTGGGTGGTGCAGGAGCCGGGCAACATCGTCAAGGCGCTGGAGGTGATGTCGAAGTTTCCGATCAATCTGGAGACGCTGTTCGACGGCCGCCTCGTCCAGGCGAACGACCCGCCGGCCCTCTACCTGCCCGTCTATCTCACCCTCAAGCTGCCGGAGGCGGTGCTCGTCGGCCTGGCGGCGGCCCTGGGCGTCGCCGCGGCGGCGCTGCGCCGTCCCGACCCGCTGGGCCTGCGGCCGGCCGCCATGGTCCGCCTGACGCCGATCCTGCTGGCGGCGCTGCTGCCGGTCGTCCTCTTCATGGCGATGCGCCCGACCGTCTACAACGGCGTGCGCCACTTCCTGTTCGTCGTCCCGCCGCTGGTCGTGCTGGCGGCGATCGGCGTCGACGGGCTGTGGCGGCTGGCGCAGCGGCTCGGCCGGCGCGCCACCCACGCCCTGGCGGCCCTGCTGACGGCGGTCGGCGTGCACGGGGCGTGGCAGCTCGGCACCATGCACCCCAACGAGTACGTCTACTACAACGCCCTGATCGGCGGCACCAACGGGGCGGAAGGCCGCTTCGAGCTGGACTACTGGGGGAACTCGATCCTCGAGGCGGTGCAGCGCCTGCAGGAGTTCGTCGAGCTGGAGAACGACGGCCGGCCGCCGCCGCGGCCCTACACGCTGGTGGTCTGCGGCAACGCGCTGGCCGCCCGCTACGAGCTGCCGCCGTACCTCAGGCTGGTGAACGGCCGGCCGGACTGGCGCGACGCCGACTTCTTCATCGGCTTCACCCAGGACCGCATCTGCCCCGACCTGCTGGACGGCCGGCCGATCCTCGAGGTGGAGGCGGACGGCGTGCCGCTGTCCATCGTCAAGGACCGTCGCCCCGCCCCCGCCGAGCCCGCCCCCAGCGAGGCCGCCCCGGGGGAGTGACCCCGCGCGCCGCCCCGGCCCGCCCGTTCGGGCCGGGGGCGTACCCCCGCGCCCCCGCGAAGTGCCCCGATCCGCTGGGCCGGCGCCCTTCGGCATGATCGCCGCCTGCACGGACGACACAGCACCGCCCGCCGCCAATCTGTCCCCCCACGGGTTCGCCCGGCCTCCCGGCCGGCCCGCGGTGGAGGGGATCGATGCGGATGCGCGGGGAGAGGATCGGTGTCGGGCTGGCGATCGCCGCCGTCATCGGGTTGGCCGTTCCGGCACGGGCCGACGCCACCGACCCGCTGCGCGATCTCGTTGCCCAGGTGGCCGAACAGCGCCTCGCCGAGGCGGGTCACGGCGGCCTCGTCGTCGGGGTGGTCCGCGACGGGCGGTCGCTGGTGGTCGGGCTGGGCAGCACGGGGTGGCCCGGCAGCGGCCCGCCGGACGGCCGCACGGTGTTCCAGATCGCCTCGCTGACCAAGCCCTTCACCGGCACGATCCTGGCGGAGCTGATCCGCAGCGGCCGGGTCGCCCCGTCCGACCCGCTGCGCCGCCACCTGCAGTCGGCGGCGCGGGTGCCCGACTTCCAGGGCCGGCCGATCCGCCTGGTCGATCTCGCGACCCACACCGCCGGGCTGCCCAACGTGCCGGAGACGCCGAACTTCTCGTGGGCCCGCCTGGCCGACCCGCGCAACCCCTACAAGCCGCTCACGCCGGCCGAGGTCGACCGCTGGCTGGCCGGCTACGAGCTGTCGGCGCCGCCGGGAACGCGCTTCAGCTACTCCAACGTCGGCATGGCGGTGCTGGGGGAAGCGCTGGAGCAGGTCACCCAGGCGAGCTACGCCGAGCTGCTGCGCCGGACGGTGACCGAGCGGTTCGGCCTGCACGACACCACCCTGACCCTCGACGCCGACCAGCGCGCCCGCAAGGCGGTGGGGCACGCCCGCGGCCAGGCCGTGCCGGACTGGGAGGCGCCGGCCATGCAGCCCGCCTTCGGCCTCTATTCCACCGCCGACGACCTGGTGCGCTGGCTGCGCGTCAACATGGGCGACTGCCCCGGCGGCTGCCCGGCGGCGGCCGTGCAGACCCTGGCGCTGGCCCAGTCCGTCCAGGTCGAGGGGCCGGCGCTGGCCGATCCCGGCAGCCTCGGCCAGGGGGCGATGGCGCTGGGCTGGTTCGTGGCGTGGGCGCAGGACGGTTCGCCGATCTTCTGGCACAGCGGCGCCACCGGCGGCTTCAACACCTACATCGCCTTTTCCCGCGCCCACCGCTGGGGGGTGGTGGCGCTGAACAACAGCGATCCCGCCCGCGTCGTCGCCGACCGGACCGCCATCGACCTGCTGCGCCTCTTCGAGGCCGACCGGCCGGAGCGGCTGGAGCGCCGCCCCGCCCGCCTGGCGCTCAGGCAGCCTTGATGCCGGCGAGGAAGCGCTCGACCTCGCCGCGCAGGGTCTCGGCCTGCTGCGACAGCTCGCCGGCCGCGCTGAGGACCTGACCGGCCGCGGTGCCGGTCTCGCCGGCGGCCTCGGTGACCTGGCCGATGGTGCCGCTCACCTCGTGGGTGCCCTGGGCCGCCTGCTGCACGTTGCGCGAGATCTCCGCGGTCGCCGCCCCCTGCTCCTCGATGGCGGCGGCGATCGAGGTGGAGATGTCGTTCACGGAGGTGATCACGCTGCCGATCTCGCCGATCGCCTTGACGACCCCGCCGGTCGCCTCCTGGATCGCCGCGACCTGGGCGGCGATGTCCTCGGTGGCGCGGGCGGTCTGGTTGGCCAGGCTCTTGACCTCGGAGGCGACGACGGCGAAGCCCTTGCCGGCCTCGCCGGCGCGCGCCGCCTCGATGGTGGCGTTGAGCGCCAGCAGGTTGGTCTGGCCGGCGATGCTGGTGATCAGCTGCACCACGTCGCCGATCTTCTGCGCCGCGTCGGCGAGGCCCAGCACCCGCGCGTTGGTGCGCGCCGTTTCCTCCACCGCCCGGCCGGCCACCGTGGTGGAGCGGGCGACCTGCTGACCGATCTCGCCGATGGAGCCGGCCATCTCCTCGGCGGCGGCGGCCACGGTCTGGACGTTGGCGCTGGTCTGTTCGGCGGCGCTGGCGACGGTGGTCGACTGGCTGCTGGTCTGGCGGGCGATCGCCTCCATGCTGCGCGCGGTGGCCTCCAGCTCGGACGCCGCGGCGGCGACGGTGCGCAGGGCGCCGGTGGCGCTGCGCTCGAACCCGGACACCAGCGTCTCGATCCGCTCGGTGCGCCGCAGCTTGGCCTCCCGCTCGGCCGCCTCGGCCGCGGCGAGGCGGTCGGCCTCGATCAGCCCGTCCTTGAAGACCTGCACCGCCCGCGCCATGGCGCCGATCTCGTCCTTGCGCTCGGTCTCGGTCACCGGCGTGTCGAGCTCGCGCCGCGCCAGACGGGCCATGATGCCGGTCAGCGTCTGAACCGGGCGGGAGATGGTCGACACCATGGCGACGCCGGCGAGGACGGACAGCACCAGCACGAGTGCCATCGCCCCGGCGATCCACCAGCGGGCGTTGAGGTAGACCGCCTCGCCGGCGTCGGCGACGCTGCGGCCGATCCGCGCGTCCGTGTCGACCAGCTGTTGGAGCAGGTCGGTGGCCTGCCCGAACGCCTGGCGCGACTCGCCGCGCGACAGCCGGAACGCCGCGCCGCTGTCGCCCGACCGCGCCAGCGGCAGCAGCCGTTCCTTGCTGATGGCGAAATAGGTGTTCCAGGTGTCGGTGAAGCGCCGATACAGGTCCTTCTCCACCTCGGCGCTCAGCTTCGCCTCGAACCGCCCGCGGGCCTTGCCGAGGTTGTCGAGAGCCTTGGCCATGCGGGCGTCGGCGTCCTCCCGGTCCTCGGCCGTGGCGGCCATGATCGAGGCGATCTCCTGCACCCGGTAGCTCTGCACGGCCGCGTTGATCGCCCCGAGATGCTCGACGCTGGGCAGCCAGTTGTCGCGCACCTCGGCGGCGGAGTCGTTCACCGTCCCCAGGCGTTCGATGGCGAACGCTCCCAGTCCGGCCGTCGTCAGCAGGACGAGGGCGAAGATCGCGAGCACTTTGGCCCGGATCGTCAAATCCGTGAATGCGGTCATGGCGTCATCTCCGTTGGCCGCGCCGCACGACGGCGGGGCGATGGACTCTTGGGTCGAGCGGTCGGGAACGATGCCTGACGCTCGGGATAGCCCGCTGGCCGCTCTTCGCCCCACCACCAATCATACGATCATATGCATAGGATTTCTGGGAGTACAGTAACGAAATGCGACATAAAGTCTCAAATCCACTAAAGCAACAGATAGGAAACAATATATGACTTTTAAAAATCATACGTTGACGTTCTAATTTCCGAAATGCAGGCGAATCATATTCGGTCACGGCGCTTCATTACATTGGTTTGCAGCAGAAACAATCAGAGATTTACGGTCCGATACACAAGCATACGGTGAAGAAGTGCGCAAAATCGCGCCGAGAACACCTTGTATCCTTCTGTATTGATCAACTGTCCCGACGCCAGCGGGCGGGCGAGGCGCGGAAGGGCCGTGCCGGGCGGGGCGAACAGTGTCAGGAGGCCGGCGCGTACAGGGCCAGCAGGACGCTCAGCGTCACCACGCTGAGGATGGTGGAGATCAGAATGGCCGCCGAGGTGCGCTCCACGTAGATCCGGTACTGGGAGGCGACGACGAAGGTCAGCGCCCCGGTCGGCAGCGCCGCCAGGATGATCGCCGAGGCCGCCCAGAACGGGTCGAGGGGGAAGGGACCGGCGATCAGGGCCCAGGTCAGCGCCGGCTGCACCAGCAGCTTCAGCGCGACGATCCAGCTCATCTCCAGGAGGTCGGCCCGCAGGCGCCGGCCGGCCAGGAAGAGGCCGATGGCGACCAGCGCGCACGGTCCCGCCGCCGCCCCCACCAGCTCGCAGAAGGTGACCACCGGGCGCGGCAGGTCGACGCCCGGCAGCAGCACCGACCACAGGACGCCCAGCACCGACGAGACGATCAGCGGGTTGCGCGACACCGCCCGGCCGACGTCGGCCAGCGAGCGGGCGAGGCCCTTGCCGTGGCTCTGCACCAGCTCGAGCCAGATCACGGCGATGCCGACCATGATCGCGCTCATGATGACGGTGGCGAGGATGGCCGGTGCCAGCCGTTCCGCCCCGAAGGCGGCGAGGAACAGCGGGATGCCCATGTAGCCGGTGTTGGAGAAGCAGGCGGTCAGCCCCTGCATGCACAGGACGGCCGGCTTCTCCCGGTGCAGCAGCCAGCCCAGCAGCGCGCCCAGCGCGTAGGTCGCCAGCATGGCGCCGAGGAAGGCGCCGATGAAGGGGCCGTTGAACAGCTCGGGCAGAGGTCGCCGGGCCGTGCCGACGAACAGGACCGCCGGCAGCGCCATCCAGTAGACGAACTTGTTCAACGCCTCCGACGAGGAGTCGCCCAGCAGCTTCGCCTTCCCGGAGAGGAAGCCGGCGAGGATGATGGCGAAGACGGGAAGGGCGACGTTGAGGACGGCGGACATGGGCGCAGACTTTAGGGCAGCGTCCCTGTCCCGTCGAGGGGGCCAGCTATCCGATTGCGGCATCCCTCCCCTGAGAGGCGCGGCGGAGTAGCCCTTGACGGCCGATTGCGGCCGGGCGACCTTCGCTCGCTCCCGCCGCCTTCAGGAGGTCCGATGCTCGACCATCACAGCGCGCTCATCTACGTCATGGTTCTCGTCTCCGCCTCCGATGGGGACATGACCGATGCCGAGCTGGAGACCATCGGCGAGAACGTGAAGTATCTGCCGATCTTCGCCGATTTCGACGTCGACCGGCTGACCGCGGTGAGCCGCGAATGCACCCGCCTGCTGGCCGAGGAGGCCGGGCTGGACAAGACGCTGGAGCGGATCAAGGAGGCGCTGCCGGCGAAGCTCTACGAAACGGCCTACGCCGTCGCCTGCGACATCGCCGCCGCCGACGCCGCCGCCAGCCAGGAGGAGCTGCGCCTGCTGGAGCTGCTGCGCCACAAGCTGGGCGTCGACCGGCTGTGCGCCGCCGCCATCGAGCGCGGCGCCCGCGCCCGCCACATGAGGCTGTGACCATGGACACGCGCCCCGACCTCGCCGGCCGCACCGTCGGCTTCATCGGCCTCGGCCTGATGGGCCGGCCGATGGCGCGGGCACTCGCCCGCTGCGGCGCCTCGCTCGTCATCCACAGCCGCAGCCGCGGCCCGGTCGACGAACTGGCCGGCGAGGGCATGACGCCGGCGGCCGACCCGGCCGCCGTCATGGCCGCCGCCGACACCGTGGTGCTGACCTTGACCGACACCCCGGCGGTGGAGGCGGTGACCGAGGGGCCCGGCGGCCTCCTGGAGTCGTTGCGCCCCGGCTCCCTGGTGATCGACATGGGGACGAGCGCCGTCGGCGCCACCCGCCGCCTCGCCGCCCGCGTCGCCGAGCGGGGCGCCGGCTGGGTGGACGCTCCGGTGTCGGGCGGCACCGTCGCCGCCGAGGCCGCCACCCTGACCATCATGGCCGGCGGCGACGACGCCGCGGTGCAGCGCGCCTGGCCGCTGTTCCAGGCCATGGGGCGGCGGATCACCCACGTCGGCGCCGTCGGGGCGGGCCAGGTGGCGAAGGCGGCCAACCAGGTGATCGTCGCCCTGAGCATCGGCGCCGTGGCCGAGGCGCTGGCGCTGTCCCGCGCCGCCGGCGTCGACCCGGCCCGCGTGCGCGAGGCGATCCGCGGCGGCTTCGCCGAATCGCGCATCCTGGAGCTGCACGGCGAACGGATGGTGACCGGCAACTACGCGCCGGGCGGCCGCGCGGCGGTGCAGCTCAAGGACCTCAACCAGGCGCTGGCGCTCGCCGCCGACTCCGGCGTCGAGCTGCCGGCCGTGGCGCTGAGCCGCACCCTCTACGAACGGCTGGTGGAGCGGGGCGACGGCGCCCTCGACCACGCCGCGCTCTACCGCCTGTTCACCGACTGACCGCGGCGCCGGCGGAGGGGCGCCCCCTGCGACATAAGAGCGCTCCCCCCCGGCCAATTCTCACCCGGTGCCGGGACGTCGTGCCATAAGGGCGGAAAACACGCGCCTTCGGAACACGTCCATGACCTCACCCGCCACCGTCCGCCAGAGCTTCCTCGCGTGCCTGGATCGCAGCACGCTGCTGACCGATCCCTACCACCACTGGCTGCTCAGCGGCGCCCTGCCGGACGACGCGGCGGAAGGCATCGCCGCCCTGCCCTGGACGCCGCCGGCGGTGGGCGACACCCACGGCAAGCGCGAGACCAACAACGCGTCGCGGACCTACTTCAGCATCGCGAACCGCGCCGCGCACCCCGTGTGCGAGGCGGTGGCGCAGGCCTTCCAGAGCCGCGACGTGACGGCGGCGGTCGAGCGGACCTGCGGCGTCGATCTCGCCGGCACCTTCCTGCGCATCGAGTACTGCCAGGACACCGACGGCTTCTGGCTGGAGCCGCACACCGACATCGGCGTCAAGAAGTACACGATGCTGATCTACCTGTCGCGCGACCCCGGCTCGGAAGACTGGGGCACGGACATCACCGACGCCGCCGGCAACCTGATCCGCCGCGCGCCCTACGCCTTCAACGACGGGCTCATCTTCATCCCCGGCACCGACACCTGGCACGGCTTCGCCAGGCGCCCCATCGCCGGCGTGCGCAAGTCGATCATCGTCAACTACGTCGGCCCGGAATGGCGCGCCCGGCACGAGCTGAGCTTCCCGGAACAGGCGGTGGCCTGATACCGTCGAGCGGAATGGCTGACACGCCTCCTGCCCCCACCCTCCCCACGGCTCCGCCGCGGGTCCCCTCCCTCCCCCGCTTCGCAGGGGAGGACCTGACTCCCTCCCCTGCGAAGCGGGGGAGGGCCGGGGTGGGGGCAGGAGGTGTGTCAGGGTTTCGGCTCGGGAGCATGAGGCGCGGGCGGCCCCGGGACGAGCGTCCCGCCCCTTTCCCGCGCCGCCGTCCGGTTTAGGTCTGTCGCTACCCCGATCGACGGGCTATAACCGTCGACCCGGCCAACGCGACCCAGTTCCTTGCCATGCCTTTGCGGATCGAGACCTTTTCCAACGCCACCGGCGGCTTCAGCTTCTTCAAGGCGGTCGGGCACCCGCTGGCGGCGCCCAAGGCGGCGGCGCTGGTGGAGCGGCTGGCGGCCGGCGGGCCGGTGGCGCTGGTCGACCCCCACGGCATGGCGGGCGGCTTCGCCGAGTTCTACGACCTCGCGCGCGTGCCGATCGAGGGCGTGTACGTCCAGGACGTCGAGGCGGTCGGCCGCTCCGTCCTCGGCCACACGGCCAAGCCGGTCACCGCGCTGCCGGCAAGCGGCGCGCGCACGGTGTTCATCGTCGCCTTCGACTCGCAGCGCCTGGAGAACGCCCTCGCCCACCTGGTGCCGGCGGGAGCGGCGGTGGTGTCGCTCGACGCCATGCGCCTGCCCGAGGACATGCTGACCGACACCGGCCATTACCTCGCCAGGTTCAACTGGGCCACCAACTTCGCCTGGCTGCGCGACGAGGGCGGGCGGCACACCCGGATCGTCTCCGCCAACTACTGGACCGGCTACGGCGCCAAGGCGCCGCGGCTGTGGGCCCGGCTGTTCGACGCCGGGGGCGGCGTGCTCGCGGAGTGGACCGAGGCGATGCCGCCGGCCGGCGGCACCGTGGTGATCGACAGCCGCGACGTGCGCTGGCGTTTCGGCCTCGGCGACTTCTGCGGCTCCCTGTTCCTGCACGTCATCGGCGCCGCCGGCCACGACGTGGTGAAGTACGCCCTCGACACCTACGGGGACGGCCCCGACGAGCTGTCGTGCACCCACGACGCCAACGCCTGGCCGGCCGAGCGCTACGCCGGCCTGCCGGCGCCCAAGGCGGACGAGCGGGTGCTGCTGTGGGTGCAGAACAGCCATCCCTGCGCCATCCCGGCCGGCGCCGTCGGCCTCAACCTGATGGGCCGCGACGAGGTGCGGCGGCTGGAGACGGAGGTCCCGCCCTTCGCCACCGTCGCCGTCGACACCCGCGACCTGTTCCCCGACGCCCGCTGGCCGCTGCAGTTCGAGGTGCGGGCGGGCAAGCACTTCGTGCGCCCGCGCTACGAGGTGCTCGCCGACAACGGCCGGCGCCGCATCGCCCACGCCAACGTCGAGCGCGCCGACCTGAAGCCCGACCCCCGGCTGGCGGTCCTGGAGCCGCTGCTCGGCAAGGGCCACGTCCTGCCCGCCCCGCTGCTGCCGCCGGAGCGCTGGCGCACCATCCTGTTGCCGACGCCCATGAGCACGGCACAGGAGGCGCTGCCGGTGCAGGCCGTCGCCTACGACGCCTCGGGCCGGGAGGTGGCGCGCCACCGCTTCGGCAACCTGGGGCGCGCCGACAGCGTGGCGCTCGACGTGACGGAGCTGCTGGACGGCACCGCCCTGCCCGGCGGCTGGGGCCATGTGGAACTGCTCTACGACTTCGCCGCCGGGGACTGCGCCGACGGCTGGCTGCACGCCCTCTTCCGCTACGAATGGCGGGCCAGCGGCCACGCGGCGGAGACCAGCTTCGGCAGCCACATCTTCAACACCGTGCTGACCTACCGCGACGAGCCGCAGAGCTACCACGGCCGGCCGCCCGGCCTGTCGACGCGGCTGTTCCTGCGCCTCGGCCCGGACCCCTGGGACACCTTCTGCCACCTCGTCTATCCCGCCTCCACGCCGTGGCACGAGTCGAGCGACACGCAGCTCGTGCTGACCCGGCGCGACGGCGTCGAGGTGGCGCGCCGGCGGATCGCCATCCCCTGCGGCGGCTCGCGGCTGTTCCAGTACACCACCACCTTCACCCAGGCCGAACGTACGGCGGCCGGCGAGCACGCGTACGTGCTGATCCGCGACCCCACCTGCCGCCTGTTCGGCTATCACGGCTGCCTGACCGGTGACGGCGCCTTCAGCCTCGACCATATGTTCGGTTTCTAGGATTCACGCGAGATCGTCGCCATGGCCACCACGCATCATTCCAAGGTCCTGATCATCGGCGCCGGCCCGGCCGGCTACACCGCTGCCATCTACGCCGCGCGCGCCAACCTGCAGCCGACGCTCGTCCAGGGCATGCAGCCCGGCGGCCAGCTCACCATCACCACCGACGTCGAGAACTATCCCGGCTTCGCCGACCCCATCCAGGGCCCCTGGCTGATGGACCAGATGCAGAAGCAGGCGGAGAACGTCGGCACCCGGACGGTGTTCGACCTGATCGTCGACGTCGACTTCACCAAGCGCCCCTTCGTCGCCACCGGCGACTCGGGCGACGTCTACACCGCCGACGCCGTGATCATCGCCACCGGCGCCCAGGCCCGCTGGCTGGGCCTGGACAGCGAGGAGACCTACCGCGGCGCCGGCGTCTCGGCCTGCGCCACCTGCGACGGCTTCTTCTTCCGCGGCAAGGAGGTCGTGGTGGTGGGCGGCGGCAACTCGGCGGTCGAGGAGGCGCTCTACCTCACCCACCACGCCTCCAAGGTGACGGTGATCCACCGCCGCGACAGCTTCCGCGCCGAGAAGATCCTGCAGGACCGCCTGTTCGCCCACGAGAAGATCGCGGTGGTGTGGAACGCCGTCGTCGAGGAGATCGTCGGCGAGGGCGGCCAGAGCTTCGACAACCCCAAGCGCGTCACCGGCGTGCGCGTCCGCGACGTGAAGAGCGGCGAGACGTCGATCGTTCCTGGCGAGGGCGTCTTCGTCGCCATCGGCCATTCGCCGGCCACCGAGGTCTTCAAGGGCAAGGTGAAGATGGACGAGGGCGGCTACATCCTCACCGCCCCGGACAGCACGGCCACCAACATCCCCGGCGTCTTCGCCGCCGGCGACGTCAAGGACAAGGTGTTCCGCCAGGCGGTGACGGCCGCCGGCATGGGCTGCATGGCGGCGCTGGAGGTCGAGCGCTGGCTGGCGACGCGGGAGCCGGCCGCCGGCGCCCACGCCGTGGAGAGCCCCGCCGGGTCGTGGTGAGCGCGGGCGGCCCCGGCGGCGCTCTGACGGACCGCCCGCTCCCTCCCGCGGCCCCGGCGGCGGGACGGAGCGGGCGGCCGAACCGGTAAGGACGGCGCAGGCATGGCGAAGCCGATGGGAAACGGACGGGACCGGCTGGCCCGGGCGCTGCTGGCCGCCGCGGCCGCGGTGTCCGCCGCGAACACCGCCATCCTGTTCCTGGCGAATCTCTGGGACACGACGGGGCGCCTGTTCAGCGGCGCGAACGGCGTCGGCACCTCGGCGTACGGGCTGCCGCTCCTGCTGTCGCTCGTGGTCACCCTGCTGCTCGGGCTCGGCCTGTACCTGCTGCGGCGCTGACGCTCCCTCCCCGGCCGGGCCGGGGAAGGGGCTCAGGACGGATCACCCTCAAGGAGATGCGTGAACCGCCACCCCCGGCCGGGCGGGGGATCGGCCACGCGCCGCCCCCCTGCGGCGGCGCGCGTCCTTCCGGCTTACGCCAGCAGGCTGCGCAGCATCCACGCGGTCTTCTCGTGGATCTGCAGGCGCTGGGTCAGCAGGTCGGCGGTCGGCTGGTCGTTGGCGGTCTCGGCGGTCGGGAACACCTTGCGCGCCGTGCGCGCCACCGCCTCATGGCCCTCGACGAGCTGGCGGATCATGTCCTCCGCCTGCGGCACCGCGGTCTCCTCGCGGATCGTCGACAGCTCCGTGTACTGCGAGAAGCTGCCGGGCGCCGGGAAGCCGAGGGCGCGGATGCGCTCGGCGATCTCGTCCAGGGCGTTCCACAGCTCCGTGTACTGCTCCATGAACATGGCGTGCAGCGTGTTGAACATCGGCCCGGTGACGTTCCAGTGGAAGCTGTGGGTCTTCAGGTACAAGGCGAAGGTGTCGGCGAGCACGCCGCTCAGCCCGTCGGCAATGGCCTTGCGGTCGCCTTCGGCGATTCCGATGTCGATCTGCATGGTATCGTACCTCCAATGGTCTTGATGCCCGTTCGCGGCGGAACCCGCCGGCGGGCCGTGGTCGGCACCCGGGAACAGGGTACCGCAGCGAGATGAATTAGAACAGTTCTAGTCTGTCGCACCCCCTCGCCCCGCTCTTCGCCGCCGGCGGCCATCACAGCTCGTCCAGGCAGCCGACGGGATCGGCGGAGTAGAAGCGGAAGGCGTTGCGGCCGCCGGCCTTGGACCAGTACATGGCGGCGTCGGCGTTCTTGACGAGCTGCGCCGACGCGTGCCCGTCCCGGGGATAGACGGCGACGCCGATGGACACGCCGATGCGCACCTCGCCGACGTCCAGCTCGAAGGGCCGGCCGACCGAGTCGATGATGCGCGCCGCCACGTCCGCCGCCTCCTCGTCGCGCGACAGATCGGTCAGCAGTATCACGAACTCGTCGCCGCCCAGGCGCGACACGGTGTCGTACTCCCGCACGCAGGCCCTCAGCCGGTAGGCCACCTCCAGCAACAGCTCGTCCCCCACCTCGTGCCCGTAGGTGTCGTTCACCTGCTTGAACAGGTCGAGGTCGAGGAACATCAGCGCCAGCAGCTTGCCGCTGCGGTGGGACCGGGCGATGGCCTGGTTGAGGCGGTCCTCGAACAGGGCGCGGTTGGGCAGCTCGGTCAGCGGGTCGAAGTGGGCGCGCTGCCAGGCCCGGCGCTCCGCGTCCTTGCGCTCGGTGATGTCCTCCTTGACCGCGACGAAATGGCGGATGGCGCCGCCGGCGCCGAGGACGGGGGCGATCGAGGTCTTCTCCCAGTAGCACTCGCCGTTCTTGCGGCGGTTGTAGAATTCGCCACGCCACTCCTTGCCGGCGCGCAGCGTCTTCCACATGTCGCGGTAGACCTCCGCCGGGGTGTGGCCGCTCTTGAACAGCGCCGGCGTCCGCCCCAGCACCTCCGCCGCCGTCCAGCCGCTGGTCTCCGTGAACTTCGGGTTGACGTAGTCGATGACGCCGCGCGGGTCGGTGATGACGATGGGCACCGGGCTGTTCTCCATGGCCGCCAGCAGGGTCTGCACGCGGTCCTCCAGGCGGGCCCGCTCGCTCTCGCCGGCGCGCAGCGCCGCGGCGTTGCGCTTGAACACGTCGACGGCGCGCGCCATGGCGCCGATCTCGTCGGCGCGCGCCGTCTCCGGCACGGCGACGTCGGCGTCCCCCTCGGCCAGCCGGTGCATCGCCCGGGTGATCCGCGACAGGGGCCCGAGCACGCGGCGCTGGACGTAGAGCAGGGTGCCGGTCATGGCGGTGAAGGCCAGCACCGTCAGCAGCGCCTGCAGCACGAAAGCGGTGGCCAGCCCCGACGCGTCGCCGCCGCCCGCCCGCGCCATCGCCGCGACGCCGGTCCACGCGCCATGGATGGCGACGGCGGAGCCGGCCAGGAACAGCAGGGAGACGGCGAACAGAAAGGCCACCAGCGTCCCGCCGATCAGGCGGGGCGCAGCGGAGGCGGGGTCGGAACCGGCGGGTCGGTCGGTACGGGAGATGCGTGCCTCCACGCCGAAACGGCGGCACGGCGACGGAGGCCTCCCGGAGGGGAGGTCCGCCGTCGCCCCTGCCGCGGGCGGCCGCTGAACTGTTTGTCCGCATTGTTGGCGGTCGCGGCGCCAGCGTCAAGCGGTTAAGCCGCCGTTAAGCCGCCGCTCGCCGTCTCTTGCCGCGCGGCGCCGCGCGGGTCCACTATGGCCGGCGGCGGCGGAGCGGAAACGGAGGACACGCCATGCGGATCGCGGTGATGGGCAGCGGCGGTGTGGGCGGCTATTTCGGCGCGCGGCTGGCCGCGGCCGGCGCCGACGTGACCTTCCTGGCGCGCGGCCGCCACCTCGCGGCCATCCGGCACCAGGGGCTGCGGGTGGTCAGCGACGCCGGCGACCTCCACCTGGAGCGGCCGGCGGCCAGCGACGACCCGGCGACGGTGGGGCCGGTGGACGTCGTGCTCTTCTGCGTCAAGCTGTGGGACACCGAGGCGGCCGCCGCCCAGTGCCGGCCGCTGCTGAAGCCGGGCACCGCGGTGATCACCCTGCAGAACGGCGTGACCGGCACCGACGCGCTGGCCGCCGCCCTGGGACGCGAGCACGTGGTCGGCGGCGTCGCCCACGTCGCCGCGACGATCGCCGCCCCGGGAACGATCCGCCACACCGGCACGCTCGCCCGCATGACCTTCGGCGAGCTCGACGGCCGCCGCTCGGAGCGGCTGGAGGCGTTCCACGCGCTGGCCGAGCGGGCCGGCTTCGACGCCATCCTCAGCGACCACATCCTGCGCACGATCTGGGAGAAGTTCGCCTTCCTGGCGCCGCTCAGCGGCCTCACCGCGCTGACCCGCCAGCCCGTCGGCGTCATCCGCTCGGTGGCGCCGACGCGCGCCCTGTTCTTCGACGCCGTGGCCGAGGTGGCAGCGGTCGCCGCCGCCCACGGCGTGCCCCTCGGCGCCGACCTGGTCGATCGGGTCGCGGCGCTGGTCGACGGGCTGGTGCCCGGCATGCGCTCGTCCATGCTGAACGACCTGGAGCGCGGCGCCCGGCTCGAGTTGCCGTGGCTGTCCGGCGCGGTCGTCCGGCTGGGCGCCGGGCACGGCGTGCCGACCCCGGTGCACCGGGTCGTCGCCGCAGCACTCGCCCCCTACGCCGACGGGCCGCCGGGCGCCGGCTGACCGGCCGCCCCCCGCGGCCGTGTGCCGCCTTTTTTTCCATCGACAGGCCGCCCCGGCCGGGTGAAGCTTGACGACGAAAAAGACCGGCACACCCAACGCACGAGCCGCGGCGCGGCGACCCCAGGTGGCGGCCGCCGGCCGCGGCCGACCGCGGCGAGACGCGCGCGGTTCGTGCCCAAGCCATCCGGGAGGTCTGCATGCCCCACACCCAGGTCCCGACCGCGCGCTGCGCTGCACTGGTCGGCCCCTATCTCAGCGGCAAGACGACGCTGCTGGAAAGCCTGCTGTCGGCCACGGGGGCCGTGACGCGCAAGGGCAGCGTGAAGGACGGCAACACCGTCGGCGACGCCTCGGCCGAGGCCAAGGCGCGGCAGATGAGCGTCGAGGTCTCCCTCGCCTCCACCGAGTATCTCGGGGAACGCTGGCACTTCCTCGACTGCCCCGGCTCGGTCGAGCTGGCCTACGAGACGCAGTGTGCGCTGATGGCCTGCGACGTCGCCGTCATCGTCGCCGAGCCGCAGCCGGAGAAGGCGGTCATCCTGGCCCCGCTCTTCAAGTTCCTCGACGACTACAAGATCCCCCACCTGCTGTTCATCAACAAGGTGGACACCCTGGTCGACCTGCGCGTGCGCGACGTGGTGCAGGCCTACCAGGCGGTGTCGTCGCGGCCGCTGGTGCTGCGCGAGGTGCCGATCCGCGAGGGCGACAAGATCACCGGCTACGTCGACCTGGTGAGCGAGCGCGCCTACCACTACAACCCGCACCAGGCGTCGGACCTCGTGAAGATCCCCGAGTCCATGAAGGACCGCGAGGCCGAGGCGCGGCAGGAGATGCTGGAGGCGCTCGCCGACTTCGACGACGCGCTGCTCGAACAGCTGCTGGAGGAGGTGACCCCCGACGCCACCCGGGTCTACGAGGACCTCGCCAAGGACTTGGCGTCGGACCTGATCGTGCCGGTCTTCCTCGGCTCGGCCGAGAACGATGGCGGCATCCGCCGCCTCCTGAAGGCGCTGCGCCACGAAGGCCCGGACGTGAGCGCCACCGCCGAGCGGCAGGCGATCCCGGAGAACGGCACCACCGTCCAGGTCTTCAAGAGCTTCAACGCCGCCCATGCCGGCAAGCTGTCCTTCGCCCGGGTGTGGCGCGGCAGCGTCAGCGACGGCATGACGCTCGGCGGCGAGCGGGTGTCGGGCGTCTATCGCATGATGGGCCACAGCCAGGAGAAGCTGGCCCAGGCCGGCCCCGGCGAGGTGGTGGCGCTGGGCCGGCTGGACAAGGCGACGACCGGCGACGTCCTCAGCGACAAGGGCAATCTGGGCCGGCCGGAGCTGTGGCCGGAGGTGCCGGCCCCGGTGTTCGCGCTGGCCGTCCACGCCGAGAACCGCAACGACGAGGTGAAGCTGACCGGCGCGCTGCAGAAGCTGGTGGAGGAGGACCCGTCGCTGCTGTTCGAGCAGGCGGCCGAGCGCGGCGAGCTGGTGCTGTCCGGCCAGGGCGACATCCATCTGCAGATCGCCATGGACCGCCTGCGCAGCAAGTACAACGTCGCCGTCAAGGGCCACGCGCCGCAGGTCCCCTTCAAGGAGACGATCCGCAAGGGCACCGAGCACCACGCCCGCTTCAAGCGGCAGACCGGCGGCCACGGCCAGTTCGCCGACATCCAGGTCGAGGTGAAGCCGCTGCCGCGCGGCGCCGGCTTCCAGTTCGAGGACGCCATCGTCGGCGGGGTGGTGCCGCGCCAGTTCATCCCGGCGGTCGAGGCCGGCGCGCGCGACTACACCGCCCAGGGGCCGCTCGGCTTCCCCGTGGTCGACTTCATGGTGCGCCTGGTGGGCGGCCAGTACCACGCCGTCGACAGCTCGGAGATGGCGTTCAAGACGGTGGCCCGGCAGGCCATGCAGGAGGCCCTGCCGAAGTGCGAGCCGGTGCTGCTGGAGCCGATCCTGCAGGTCAGCATCGCCGTGCCCAGCGAGTACACCTCCAAGGTGCAGCGCCTCGTCAGCGGCCGCCGCGGCCAGATCCTCGGCTTCGACGCGCGGCCCGGCTGGCAGGGCTGGGACGAGGTGAAGGCCTACATGCCCCAGGCCGAGATCCACGACCTGATCGTCGAGCTGCGCTCGCTGTCGCTGGGTGTGGGCACCTTCACCTCGACCTTCGAGCGCCTGCAGGAGCTGACGGGCAAGATGGCCGACAAGGCGGTGGAGCAGCGCAAGGAGATGCTGGCCGCGCAGTAGCCCGGCCGCTAGACTGACGCGGTGGGGGGCCGTCCCGGCCCTCCCCGCGGGGGCCGACGCCGCCCGCGGACCCGTGAAGGAGACGACGGATGGCGATGGGCGGCAAGATCGTCGGCGAGTTCGTCAAGGGCCGGGTGGACAAGCTGCTGACCCCCGAAAGCGCCGACAAGGCCAGCCGCCACCGCGTGCGGCAGTTCCTGGAGACCATGGAGGCGGCGGTGCTGGAAGCCAACAGCACCGTCATCGGCCAGCAGATCCCGCACCTCAACCAGGAGACCTTCCTGCGCCTCGCGGTGCGGGTCGCCGAGCTGCGGGCCGACTACATCCGCGCCGGCCTCAAGGCCGCCGAGAACCGCCACCCCGATCCCGCCGCCATCGCCGAACTGGCCCGCCTGCGCCAGGCCTACGAGGAGCTGGTGGCGGTGTTCGAGGCGGCCGAGCGGGTGATCGAGCGCGGCTACGTCAAGCTGGGGTAGCGATCCGCTCCGACCGGATCACCTCGACCCCGGCCGCCGCCATCCGCCGGCGCGCCGCGGCCAGGGTGCCACCGTCGGCGTCGGGCAGATCGATAGCGCGGCAGCCGTCCTCCACCACCACCGCCGCGAACCCGTGGCGCACCGCGTCCTCGGCCGAGAACGCGACGCAGAAGTCGGTGGCGAGCCCGACCAGGAAGACCCGCGTGACGCCACGCTCGCGCAGGTACCCGGCCAGCCCGGTGGGGGTCGTCCGGTCGTTCTCGTAGAAGGTGGAATAGGAATCGATCCCGGGGTGGAAGCCCTTGCGCACGATGAGGTTCGCCCCCGGCACGTCGAGGTCGGGGTGGAACTCCGCCCCGCGCGTGCCCTGCACGCAGTGGTCCGGCCACAGCACCTGGGTGCCGTAGGGCATCTCCGCCGTGTCGAACGGCGCCTTGCCCGGATGGGACGAGGCGAAGGAGGCGTGCCCGGGCGGATGCCAGTCCTGGGTCAGCACCGTCGCCGCGAAGCGCCGCGCCAGCCGGTTGCACACCGCCACCACCGCGTCGCCGTCCGGCACCGCCAGCGCGCCGCCGGGACAGAAGTCGTTCTGCACGTCGACGACGATCAACGCATCGGTGCGCCGGGGAACGAAGGAAGCCATGCGCGGGTGTCCGTCTTCCGGTGGGGGCGAAGCGGCCGCCCTGGTGCGGCTCGCGGCCCCTCCCCCGGGGAAACGGAGGAGGGCCGCCCGCAGTATGGGCTTCCGCGGCGGCCGCGCAACCCTGCGGACGGGCTCCCCCGCTCAGGCGGCGTCCATCTCCTCCAGGGCCGACAGCGACTCCGGCAGGATCTGCCCGCCGTCGACCACCATGCCCTGGCCGGTGACGTAGGCGGCCTCGTCGGTGGCGAAGAACAGCGCGGCGTTGGCGATGTCGCGGACCGAGCCGAGGCGGCGCATCGGCACCGAGGCCTCCATCTTGGCGATGTAGTCGGGGCCGAGGCCGTCGAGCCCTTCGGTGGCGATGTTGCCCGGCATCACCGCGTTGACCGTGATGCCGTACGGCGCCAGCTCGATGGCGGCGGTGCGCATGAAGCCGAGCTGCCCGGCCTTCGAGGCGCCGTAGTGCGACCAGCCGGGATAGCCGGTGACCGGGCCGGTGATCGACGAGGTCAGCACGATGCGCCCGGCGCGCTTCGCCTTCATCGCCGGCAGGCAGGCGGAGACCGAGAGGAAGGTGCCCTTCAGGTTGGTGGCGATGACGGCGTCGAAGTCCGCCTCGGTCATGGCGCCGAGCTTGGCGGCCGGGAAGATGCCGGCGTTGGCGCACAGGATGTCGATGCCGCCGAAGCTCTCCACCGCCGCCCCGGCCATGGCCTCGGCGTCGGCGGCCTTGGACACGTCGGCGGAAAACGCCAGCGCCGTTCCGCCGGCGCCGGCGATCTCGTCGGCCACGGCCCGCGCCCCCTCGATGGAGCGGGCGACGACCAGCACCTTGCAGCCGATCTCGGCGAAGCGCAGCGCGATGCCGCGGCCGATGCCCTTGCTGGCGCCGGTGACGATGACGCTGCGGTCTTTCAGGGAAGCGAACATGGTCGGGTGGTTCCTCAAGCGGCCGGTTGGGTCGGGAAGGCGCCGTCGACGAGCGCGCGGGCGAGCCGGACGGTGCCGGCGGTGTAAGCCTGCCCCATCGCGCGGGCGAAGGGGATCTCGGCGTGGGAGGCCAGCCACGCCGTGAGCAGGATGCGGCGCAGGACGACGAAGGTGGGGATCTCCGCCACCTCCTCGTCCGACAGGGGCGCCTCCCGGCGGTAGCCGGCGACCCAGGCCGCCATCAGGTCGGGGACGATCGGTTCGTGCTCGATGAAGCTGATCGCCGCCGCGAAGTCGTAGACGAACCAGCTCAGCCCGCAATCGTCGAAGTCGATCACCTGGAGCCGGTCGCCGTCGACCAGCAGGTTGGCGAGCCGCAGGTCGGCATGGACGAGGCCGAAGCGCTCCGGCCCGGTGCCGAACCGCTGCAGGCGGGTTTCGATCAGCGCGAGCGCGCGCTCGATCGCCGCCTCGCCGGCGCGGTCGAGCCCGAGGCCGGCGCGCCACGGGCCCCAGTGGGCGTCCGGGCCGACCATCGCCTGGTAGTCCCAGACCTTGCGGCGGAATCCCGCCGGGCGCGCCCAGCTCCGGGCGTGGGCGTGCATGCGGGCGGTCAGCCCGCCCAGCACCCCGAACCAGCGCACCAGGTCGGCGTCGGCCGCCGGTTCCCGGCCCGCCACGCGGGTGAAGGCGACGGCGTGGCGGGCCGGGCCGCCGGCCGGCGAGTCCAGCCGCTGCACCAGCACCCCGTCTGCCCCCGGCACCGGGGCCGGCGTCTCGACGATGCCGTCGGCCCGCAGCGCTGCGATCCAGGCCAGCTCGGAGGCGATCTCGTCGGGCGCCGAATAGCCGACGCGGTGCACCCGGAGCACGAGGTCGCGGCCCTCCGCCGGGTCGCGCAGGCGGAAGGTGGCGTTCTCCGACAGGTTCAGCAGCTGCACCTCGGTGCCGGCGGGCAGCCCCCAGCGCGACACGCCCCGCTCCACCATCGCCGTCAGGTCGGCCACGACCTCCGGAGCGTATTCGCCCGCCATCCGAAACCCTCCCCGCCCGCTCGCCTCCGCGCGCCCGTGTCGTGTGGCGCCATGTGTGACTTCCATCATGTCTCGGCCAAACCATGTTGTAAAGACCATGATTCATGATGTAAGTTCCACATATATGCACCAAGGCGGCCCGCTTCCGGGCGGAATCCGGGCAAGAGCGAGTTGGAAGTTCAACATTTGCGCAACCGCGAAGGGGGTTCTGGCATGCGTGAGGTTTCCCGCCGTTCGATACTCCAGGCCATGGGCGCCGGCGCGGCCGCCCTGGCCGGCCCGGCCGCGTTCGCGGGCAAGGCGCGCGCCGCCGGCCGCGACAAGGAGCTGAACATCCTGTGCTGGGAGGGCTACAACTCGGCCCAGGTGCTCGACCCCTACCGGGAGCTGAAGGGGGCGACGGTCAAGGCGGAGTCGGCCACCAACGACCCGACCATGATCAACCGGCTGCGCGCCGGCGAGACCGGCGTGTGGGACCTGATCAACGTCAACAATCCCTGGGCCCGCAAGGTGCTGTGGCCGGAAAAGCTGATCAAGCCGCTCGACCGCGCCACCTTCGAGCCGTTCTTCAACACGATGATGCCGGAGTTCAAGGCGCCCTACCGCTGGTCGATGAGCGACGACGGCAAGGACCTGCTGGGCATGGCGCAGCGCTTCGGACCCTACTGCTTCGTCGTCAACACCGACAAGATCAGCCGCGCCACCGCCGAGGACCAGGGCTGGAACCTCTGGAACGACGCCGCGCTGGCCGGCCGCTACGGCATCCTGGAATCCGACGACTGGAACGTCTTCAACATCTTCGTCGTCGCCGGCATCGACCCGTTCAAGACCCACACCGCCGACGAGATGGCGACGTTCGACGAGACGGCCAAGCGCGTCTTCAAGGGCGCCAAGATGATCGGCGACATCGCCACCATGAACCAGGCCCTGGTGTCGGGCGAGATCGACCTCCACCTGACCGGCGGCACCTACTCCGTCTCGCCGGCCCGCGCCGAGGGCTTCGGCAACCTGCGCGCCATCACGCCCAAGAGCGGCCCGATGGCCGGCGGCAAGGGCGGCATCGCCTGGATCGAGATCACCTCGCTGGTCGCCAACCCCAACCCCACGCCGCTGGCCGAGGATTTCCTGCGCTACGTCCAGGACCCCAAGGTCGCCCACACCGTGGCCTTCGCCGAAGGCACCTTCAACCCGGTGGCGCAGATGGGCAATCCGGATTGCTTCAAGCTCTTCACCAGGGAGGAGCTCGACGCGATCCAGTGGGATTCCCTGGAGGAGGAGATGAACCGCTCGGTCGCCTACGACATCGTGCCGGACTACGACAAGGCGCTCGACCTGATGACGGCGGCCAAGCGGTCGCGCGGCTGACGCGTCGATCCCGGCGGGGCGGCCGGCGACGGCCGCCCGTCCTTCGTTCCACGGAGCCTCACCGTCATGCAAGCAGCCGTCGCAACGGCCACCGCAACGGCCACCGCCGCCGAAACCCCGCCCCTGCTCCTCGGCCTCGTCGGCGTGACGAAGACGTTCGACGGGTTCACCGCCGTCGCCGGCATCGACCTGACGGTGCGGGAGGGCGAGTTCTTCACCATCGTCGGCCCGTCGGGATCGGGCAAGACGACCCTGCTGCGCATGCTCGCCGGCATGGACCGGCCGAGCGGCGGCGACATCGTCCTGCGCGGCGCCAGCATCGCCGGCCTGCCGCCCAACCGGCGGCCGACCTGCCTGGTCTTCCAGTCGCTGGCGCTGTTCCCGCACATGACGGTCGGCCAGAACATCGAGTTCCCCCTCAAGGTCCGCAACGCCACGGCCGAGGCGCGCCGCAGCCGGGCGCTGGAGCTGATGGAGATGGTGCGGCTGCCGGAGAGCTACTACGCCAAGAACGTCATGAAGTGCTCCGGCGGCGAACGCCAGCGCGTGGCGCTGGCCCGCGCCTTCGCCTACGACCCGGAGATCCTGCTGTTCGACGAGCCGCTGTCGGCGATCGACTACAAGCTGCGCAAGATGCTGGAGAAGGAGCTGAAGGACCTGCACCGGCGCTCCGGCAAGACCTTCATCTACATCACCCACTCCCTGGAGGAGGCGATGGTGATGTCCGACCGCATCGGCGTGATGAGCGCCGGCCGCCTCGTCCAGGTCGGCACGCCCGAGCAGATCTACACCCGCCCCGTCAACCGCTTCGTCGCCGAGTTCATGGGCGAGACCAACGTCCTGCCGGTGCGCTCCGACGGCTACGGCAAGTTCGCCGTCGACGGGCTGCCGGGCAAGGTCGCGGTCACCGGCCACGGCGACCGGCTGGACGGCTTCATCGTCGTGCGGCCGGAGTTCGTCAACCCGGTCGCCGCCGCGACCGACGCCGACAACGTGCTGTCCGGCCGCATCGCCGCCGACTACGCGCTGGGGTCGCGCATCCAGTACCACGTCGAGGTCGGCACGCGGACCATCCTGATGGAGCAGCCGCGCGGCGCGCTGGGCGCCGCGCGCACCGGCGGCGCGGTGCTGATCGGCTGGAACGCCGACGACGCCGTCTTCGTGGCGGAGTGACGCCGATGGCGGACGTGGCCTCCCTTCCCGCGGCCAAGCCGGCGCTGCCCCGCCTGCTCGTGCCGCACCTGCTGTCGGCGGGTGCCCGCTGCGCCGTGCCGGTGCTGGCGCTGCTGCTGCTGGGCTTCCTGGCGCCGCTGATCGCCGTGCTGGCGTTCTCCTTCGCCGAGCCGCGCACCTTCGACCTGTTCGCCACCTTCACGCTCGCCAACTACGCGGAGATCCTCGACCCGGCCAACTCGGTCTGGATGTCGTTCGCGTGGTCGCTCGGCCTCGCCGCGCTGACGGTGGCGGTGCTGGCGGTCGTCAGCTACCCCATCGCCGTCGGGCTGGTGCGCGTGTTCGGCCGCTGGTCGCCGCTGCTCTCGATCCTCTTCGTCTTCCCGCTGTTCATCTCCGAGAACGTCCGCCTCTACGGCTGGGTGCTGTTGTTCCTGAAGAACGGCGTCCTCGACGGCACCTTGAAGCTGCTGGGCGGGGCCGGGCCGGACGTGCTGTTCTCGCCCGGCATGATCCTGTTCGGCATGGTCTACACCTACCTGCCCTTCATGCTGTTCCCCACCGTGCTCGGCCTGTCGCTGCTGCCGCGCGACGTCGTCGACGCCGCCGGCGACCTCGGCGCCAGCCGCTTCCAGGTGTGGCGGGACATCGAGCTGCCGCTGGCGATGCCGGGCATCCTGATCGGCATGCTGCTGACCTTCGCGCTGGCCGCCGGCGCCGTCGGCGAGGCGAAGATCGTCGGCGGCCAGTCGCTGATCGTCATCACCCACGACATCGAGATCGCCTTCACCTACTCGCAGAACTGGCCGCTGGGGTCGGCGCTGGCGGTGCTGCTGACGCTGGTCATCGGCGGCCTCACCCTGTTCGCGCTGTCGAAGCTCGACCTCGACCGCATCCTCGGCCGCAAGTGAGGGGCCACAGGCATGGAATCGAGCCAGTCCGCCCGCCGCGCCCGCGCCTTCATCTGGACCTGGACCGTCCTCGTCCTGGCGGTGGTCTACCTGCCGGTCGTCTGCAGCGCGCTCGCCGCGCTGTCGAAGTCGCGCTACTTCCTGTTCCCGGTCCGCCAATGGTCGCTGGAGTGGTGGCAGCGCACCGTCGACTCCATCGAGATCGGCGTGCTGGTGCAGACGTCCCTGGCGATCGCCGCGGTCGTCACCCTGGTCTCCGTGGTGCTGGCCTTCTTCGGCGCCCTGGCCTTCGCCCGCTACGACTGGAGGGGGCGCACCCTGTTCCAGAAGGCGATCCTGCTGCCGATCTTCTTTCCCCAGCCGGTGCTCGGCCTGGCGCTGCTCCTGTGGTTCAACACGCTGGGGCTGCCGCTGTCGTGGAAGACGGCGGCGCTGGCCCACCTGGTGTGGATCACGCCGGTGGTGACCTTGGTCATGGCGATCCAGGTCTACGGCTTCGACGCCACGGTCGAGGACGCCGCCTTCGACCTCGGCGCCAGCCGCTGGCAGGTGCTGACGCAGATCACCCTGCCGATCCTGTGGCCCGGCATCTGGTCGGGCATGCTGTTCGCCTTCCTGCTGTCGTGGGGCAACTTCCCGCTGTCGCTCTACACCGCGGGAGCCGACGCGACGGTGCCGAAATGGCTCTACAACAAGATGGTCGCGGGCTACACGCCGATGGTGCCGACGCTCGGCACCATGAGCACCATCGGCGCGGTGGCGGCGATGGCGCTGGGCGCGCTGGTGGTCCGGCTGGTGCAGAAGCGGCGGGCGGCGGCGTAGCGTGCCGGGAGGGGCGCCACCGCCGCACCGCCGCTCAGGCCGGCAGGTATCCCATCACGTCGTCGGCGCTCATGACGTGTCCGTAGATCATGTTGATGATCGCCAGCTCCTGGCGGTGGAGCTCGTCGGACGCGGCGGCGCAGCCGTCCTCGACGACGATCACCGAGAAGCTCTCGTCGGCCAGGCTGCGCACCGTGGAGGAGACGCACTGGTCGGTGAAGATGCCGCAGCACACCACCTGGGTGATGCCGAGGTTGGTGAGGATGAGGCGCAGGTTGGTGCCGGTCAGCGCGCTGTCGGTCGTCTTGGTGACGACGATCTCGTCGCCCTCCGGCGCGATCGCCGCGACGATCTGCGCGGCGTGCTCGTCCTTGGGCAGCAGGAGGTTGTTCCAGCCCGGCAGCTTCTGGCTGAGCGAGCGGTCGCGCCCGTCGCGGGTCTGGCAGGCGATGCGCGCGAACAGCACCTCGTGGCGGTCGCTGCGGAAGCGGTCGAGGAGGCGGCGGATGGTCGGGACGACGACGGCGTGCATGCGCTCGTGGAACGGCGTCCAGGCGTCGTAGGTCGCGCGCTCGGCGGGCGTGAGCGACGCCGGGTCCGGGCGCTCCAGGTAGGTGTTCTGGACGTCGATCACCAGCAGGGCCAGCCGGCCGCGCTCCAGCACCGGGTCGTCCGGCTCCGGCGCGTCGCGGTAGTAGAGGGAACGGAAGGCGGTCTTCCAGGTCCCGCCGGGGCTCGTCGTCATGGGGCAGCATCCCGATCGCTGGTGGCTGGGGAAAAAACACGCTGGAGCACGATCGCTTTCGGCCGATCCGGCCAAAAGCGTGACTCTTGCCCCAAACATTCGAATCTGGAGCGGGATTCACACTCCAGGCGATTCCACCGGGAGTGATCCCGCTCTATGGTCCGGCGGGCGCCGGACCGACGAAGACGCACGAACAGAGCATTGGGGACATGAGCGACAACGCCAACACCACCGCCCGCCTGTCGAAGGCCGAACGCCAGGCGCGCATCGTCAACGAACTCCACGCCGGCCCGACGTTGCGGGTGTCCGAGCTGGCGGCCACGCTCGGGGTGTCCACCGAGACGATCCGGCGCGACCTCGACGAGCTCGGCTCGCAGGGCCTGATCAGCCGGACCTACGGCGGCGCCGTGCGTCCCTTCGGGCCGGAACCCAGCATCCGCGAGCGCCACCAGATGCTGGTGCCGGAGCGCGAGGCCATCGCCGCCGCCGCGTCCCCGTTCATCAAGCACGGCGACGTCGTCATCATCGGCGGCGGCGCCACCACCACCCACGTCGCCCGCCGGCTGTCGGCGGAGAAGCGCGACCTCACGGTGTTCACCGACGCCTTCGCCGTCGCCACCGTGCTGGCCGCCAACCCGACGATCCGGGTGATGATCTGCCCCGGCCGCTACAACGGCCACGAGGGCTGGGTCAGCGGCCCCGACACCATCGACTATCTCGGCCGCATCTACGCCAACCACGCCATCCTGGGCGCCACCGGCCTGGCCGAGGACGGGCCGAACGAGGCCAGCATCGACGCCGCCGCGACCTACCGCGCCATGGCGATGCGGGCGACCGAGGTCACCGTCGTCGCCGACCACACCAAGTTCGAGCGCGCCGCCATCTCCGTCTTCGCACACTGGCCGCAGGTGACGCGCCTCGTCACCGACGAGACGCCGGACGGGCTCCTCGCCACCTCGCTCGGGCGGGCGGGCGTCGACGTGATCGTGGCGCGGCTCGGCTACCGCCGCGCGGACGCCCGGGATCAATAGCCGAGCGCCGTCAGCGCGTCGTCCGTGGC
Source organism: Azospirillum sp. ST 5-10 (assembly GCF_051225715.1). Lineage (NCBI taxonomy): Bacteria > Pseudomonadati > Pseudomonadota > Alphaproteobacteria > Rhodospirillales > Azospirillaceae > Azospirillum > Azospirillum sp. ST 5-10. The sequence goes on along the minus strand of NZ_JBPJSP010000036.1, from coordinate 25,997 downwards.
GGCCGCCACGGTGTCGGCGTCGGCGCGCGAGAAGCACAGCGGCGGGCGGACCTTGAGGATGTGCCCCAGGGGGCCGGCCGCGCCGATCAGCACCCGGCGGTCGCGCAGCGCGTTGATGAGGGCGGTGGCGATCTCCGGCGCCGGGACGCGGTCGCCGTCGGCGCCGACCAGCTCGACGCCGGTGAACAGGCCGGCGCCGCGCACGTCGCCGATCACCGGATGACGGGCCGCCACCGCGCGCAGCACCCGGCGCAGGTGGTCGCCGACGGTGCGGGCGTTCTCCATCAGCCCCTCGGCCTCGAGCACCTCCAGCACCGCCATCCCGGCGGCCGCCGCCGCGGGCGACCCGCCGAAGGTGTTGAAGTAGCCGACCCGCTCGCAGAAGGCGTCGAGGATCTCCGGCCGCGTCACCACGCCGCCCATGGGATAGCCGTTGCCCATGGGCTTGCCCATGGTGACGATGTCGGGAATGCCGCCATGGCGTTGGAAGCCCCACATCGCGTCGCCGGTGCGCCCGAACCCCGGCTGCACCTCGTCGGCGATGAACAGGCCGCCGGCGGCGTGGATGGCGGCCACCGCGCCGTCCAGGAAGCCGGGGGGATCGGCGTAGACGCCGTCGCTGGAGAAGATGCTGTCGACCAGCAGCGCCGCCGGCTTGACGCCCTGCGCCCGCAGGGAGGCGATGGCCGCCTCGACGGCCGCCGTGAAGGTCGGCCCGAGCGCCTCCGGCGGGACGCGGTAGCCGTCGGGCGCCGGCACGACGCGCACCGTGGCCGGCGGCGCCCCGACCTTGAAGGAGCTGGGCGACACGTCGGTCACCGCGGCGGTGTTGCCGTGATAGGCGGTCGCCGTCACGATCACCCCGGTCCCGCCGGTGAAGACCTGCGCCTGGCGCAGCGCCAGGTCGTTGCTCTCGCTGCCGGTGCAGGTGAAGGTCACGTTGGACAGCCCGTCCGGGAACGTCGACAGCAGGCGCTCGGCGTAGGCGTGGGTGGCGGCGTGGAGATAGCGGGTGTGGGTGTTGAGCTGGCGGAGCTGCGCCGCCACCGCCTCGACCACGCGCGGGTGGCAGTGCCCGACCGACGGCACGTTGTTGTAGACGTCGAGATAGGCGGTGCCGGCGGCGTCGTAGAGCCGGCACCCCTCGCCGCGGACGAACTCGATCGGATGTTGGTAGAACAACACCGACGCCGCTCCGAAGAGCCGTTCCCGCTGCCGCACCAGCTGCGCCGTGCGGTCGTCCAGGCCGTCGGCGCCGCTCCTGTCGAAGGCGTTCAACGCGAGAATCTGCTTCATCGTCCGGGCATCCTGCGCGGTGAGGAGCCTGGCTGCGGAAACGCCTCCACACCCCAGGCGGCATGTGTAGGATGCAACATTTCACGTTGCTTCTGCAACATATTGATGTTGGACGATGCCACACAAAGGCGTCGCGTCCCACGGCGTCGGAACGCCCCGTTCGATCGAATGCGCGAGCCCGGGGATTTTCCGTCTGCCGCGCCGGGAGAGGAAGAAACGTCGACACACTGCCGACATGCGTGAGCACGACAGCCCGGCCCGGACGAGGGCAATCCTGCCCGTGGGTCAATCCGATTTCGGAGATCCAAGCGCGGCGGGCCGGCCAACACGACTTGGCCGCAGAGTCGTCATCGTCGGCGTCCGCCGACCATACGGAGGCGTCCGCCGGGAGTGGTTCTCGGCCGTCACGCCGCCGCAGCCGGCCCGAGGAGCGCCGCCCGCCGCGCACGCAGGGCGGCCGCGATGTGTTCGGGATGCTCCGACGCCCGCTCGATTTCCCAAGCGAACGGCTCCCCGTCGGGGCCGTAATGGATCACCAGATCCTCACCGGCATCCTCGCCGCCGATCTCGGCGGCATCGTGCCCTGGCGCCGCAGCCGGCCAAGGGCGGAGTTGGATCAGCAGAGTGTCGGTCGTGGCATCGTAACGGATGGCCGGCTCGGTCATGGCTTGAACCTCCGATCCAGAAAGACCGTGTGCACCGTCTCCCCATCGTCAAGTGTGACGACGCGAAGCCACCGCTTCAAGCGAGGCACCCAGCCCCATCGCCGTATCCGCCCGTTCGGCTGCGTCTCGACACGCGTCGGAGCGGCAAGCACCGCCAAAACGTCAGCATCGGCGATCTGCGCCCGGTCCTCCAGCGCACGATTCTGTTCGAAGTGAACCGTGCGCCAGAACGGAGGGGGAGGAAGGCGCGGTGGCCGGGTCACCACCGCGCCTCCGTCCCGTCATCCCCGCAGGCTGCCGCAGAAGCGCTGGATGCGGCGGCAGGCCTCCTCCAGCTCCTCGGTCGAGGTGGCGTAGGAGATGCGGAAGTGCGGGGCCAGGCCGAAGGCCGAGCCCTGGACCACCGCCACCCCCTCGGCCTCCAGGAGCGCCGTCACGAAGTCTTCGTCGGTCTCGATGACCTTGCCGTCCGGCGTCGTCTTGCCGATCGTGCCGGCGCAGGACGGGTAGACGTAGAACGCCCCTTCCGGCTTCGGGCAGGCGATGCCGTTGGCCTGGTTCAGCATCGACACCACCAGGTCGCGGCGCTGGCGGAAGATCTCGCAGCGCTCGGCGATGAAGTCCTGCGGGCCGTTCAGCGCCTCGACCGCCGCCGCCTGGCTGACGGAGGCGGGGTTGGAGGTCGACTGGCTCTGGATCACGCCGATCGCCTTGATCAGCTCCTTCGGGCCGCCGGCGTAGCCGATGCGCCAGCCGGTCATGGCGTAGGCCTTGGAGACGCCGTTCACCGTCAGGGTGCGGTCGTAGAGCTTGGGCTCCACCTGGGCCGGGGTGCAGAAGGCGAGGCCGTCGTAGAGCAGGTGCTCGTACATGTCGTCGCTCATCACCCAGACGTGGGGATGGCGCACCAGCACGTCGGTCAGCGCCTTCATCTCCTCGCGGGTGTAGGCGGCGCCCGACGGGTTGGACGGCGAGTTCAGGATCAGCCACTTGGTCTTCGGCGTGATCGCCGCCTCCAGGTCGGCGGGGCGCAGCTTGAAGCCCTGCTCGGCCGGGCAGGCGACGGGCACCGGCGTGCCCTCGGCCAGCTCCACCATGTCGGGATAGGAGACCCAGTAGGGCGCCGGGATGATCACCTCGTCGCCGGGATTCAGGGTCGCCATCAGCGCGTTGTACAGCACCTGCTTGCCGCCGGTGCCGACGGTGATCTGGTCCGGCGCGTAGGTCAGGCCGTTCTCGCGCGCGAACTTGGCGCAAATCGCCTTCTTCAGGGCGGGGGTGCCGTCGACGTTGGTGTACTTGGTGTCGCCGGCCTGGATCGCCTTGACCGCCGCCTCCTTGATGGAGTCCGGCGTATCGAAGTCCGGCTCGCCGGCACCGAGGCCGATGACGTCGCGGCCGGCGGCCTTGAGCTCGCGGGCTTTCTGGGTGACGGCCAAGGTCGGCGACGGCTTGATGCGCGACAGGCGGGAGGCGAGAATCGACATGGCGCTTGTGCCCCTGGTGGGTCCCCAACGACGGTGGACGGAAAAAAGCGTGCGACCTTACTGCCGCATCGGTGGGCATGCAAGGCGCGCCGGGGCGTATTTCACGGAATGGAGCGCCGTCGTGGCCGCCGTGCCATGGCCCCCTACTCCGCCGCGCCGGCCGCTTCCAGCGCGCCGTCCTCCTGCAGCACGCGCGGCAGGCGCAAGGTGAAGGCGACGCCGCGGCCGATGCCGCTGGACACCGTCACCTTGCCGTGCAGCGTGCCGGTGACGATGTTGTGGACGATGTTGAGGCCGAGGCCGGAACTGCCGGCGCCGCGGCGGGTGGTGAAGAACGGATCGAAGATCTTCGACAGATGGTCCGGGGCGATGCCGCGCCCGTCGTCGGAATAGACGATCTCCACCGCCGACGGGTCGGGCGCCGACACGGCCAGGCGGAGGTGGCCGGCCACCCCCTCGTCGTAGCCGTGGACGATGGAGTTCATCACCAGGTTCGTCACCACCTGCGACAGCAGCCCGGGATAGCCCACCATCTCCACCGACCGGTCGCAGTCGATCTCGATGCGGTGCGGCGTCTTGCGCAGGGTCGGCGACAGGCTGGCGACGATGTCTTCCAGATAGCGCCGCAGCTCGAACGGACGCAGCAGCTCCGCGGTGCGGTCGGTGGCGACCAGCTTGAAGCTCTGGATGAGCGAGGAGGCGCGCTCCATGTTGTGCAGCAGGAGCCGCGCCGCCTCGTCGGCCAGGTCGAAATAGGCGAGCAGCTCGGCCCGTTTCAGCGCGCCCGCGCGCAGCAGCTCCGCCACCGCGTGGGTGCGGTCGGCGAGGTGGGAGGCGGCGGTCACCGCCACGCCGACCGGCGTGTTGATCTCGTGCGCCACCCCGGCGACCAGCGCGCCGAGCGAGGCCAGCTTCTCCGAACGCACCAGCTCCGCCTGGGCCCGGTTCAGGCTCTCCAGCGTCTCCTGGAGGTCGCGGTTGGCCCGCTTCAGCGCCCGCGTCCGCTCCTCCACCTGCTGCTCGAGGATGAGGCGGGCCTGGCGGTGCAGGGTGATGTCGCGCCCGGTGCCGCGGTAGCCGGCGAAGGCGCCGTAGGCGTCGAAGACCGGCAGCCCGGCGAGCCGGGCGAAGCGCTCCTGGCCGTCGCCGTCGCGCCAGGCGACGTCGAACTCGTGCACCGGCTGGCGGCGGCGCAGCAGATCCATGAAGCGCGGCCAGCCGCCCTCCTCGGCGGCGTCCACCCCGAGCTCGTCGGCACGGCGGCCGAGCGGCGACGACACCGGCTGCACGAGATCGAAGAAGCGGTCGGACACCGCGGCGTAGCGCAGCTCGGCATCGAGCTCCCAGTACCAGTCCGACGAGGCGGCGGCGAAGTCGCGGAAGCGCGCCTCGCTGCGGCGCAGCTCCGCCTCCATGCGGTCGCGCTGGCGGGCGCGCTGGTCGAGGTCGGCCGCCATGGCGTTGACGCCGCTCTCCAGGAGGCCCAGCTCGTCGGCGCCGACGCCGAGCGCCGGCACGTCCTTCTCGCCGGCGCCGATGCGGCGCACGAACCCGGCCAGCGCGCCGATGCGGCGCAGCACCGTCGCCTTGAAGGCGAGGAAGATGATGGCCGAGGTCAGCACCACGCAGAGCAGCGAGGCGACCGCGACGTGCAGGATCACCGCCGCCTTCTGGCCGGTGAGCGCGGTGGTGTTGACGCGGATGTAGGCGAACAGGGTCGGCACGTCGGCGCCGCGCACGAAGAGCGGCGTCACCGACACCAGCGAGGTGTGCCCGCTGTCGGTCACCTCCACCAGGGTCGGCCGGCGCCGCTCGGCGGAGAACCAGGCGGGGTCGATGCCGCCGATCTGCCGCACGTCGCGGCCGAGATGGGCGGCGTCGAGGGCGTGGAAGACGTTCCAGTTGGCGCCCACCACCATGCCCTGCTCCAACTCCTGGCCGATCAGGTTGGTCATGATGGCGCGGTCGGCCACCGCGTCGTAGGCCAGCACGCCGCTTTCCATCAGGCTGCCGGGCACGGTGATGCGGTCGCGGGTGCGGCGGTCGGCCTCGTCCGACAGGCGCTCCACCGCGTAGGCGCCGATGAAGGCCAGCACGACCACCTCGACCGCGACCACGGTGGCGCCGATGCGGAAGGCCACGCTGCGCAGCAGGCGGCGCCAGGGTCCGGGCGGCGGCGCGGCGGTCACGGCGCCACCATGAAGTACTGCGGCGGGTTGGTCGGTCCCGGCGTCGGATAGATCCAGCTTTCGGTCATCGCCGCCGGCACGTTGGCGAAGGAGGCGCGGACGATGCCGTCGTTGCCGGGCACCAGGGCGATGCCGAGGGTGTAGAACTCGTCGGCGGCGATCTCCAGCACCTCGCGCATCAGCCGGTCCTGGCGGTCGGGGTCGGTGGTCTCGGCGATGCGGCGGTAGAGGTCGACCTGGCGCTTGACGGCCGCCGGCGGCTCGACGGCGCCCGGCCGGCCCGGGTCGTTGTGCCACACCGCCCAGCCCGGCGCGGCCTGCGAGTCGGGAAAGCAGGGAACATAGGCGTAGGCGTCGAGGATGGCGTCCATGCCGCCGTCGGCGTAGCCGACCGCGGCGTCGAAGCGGTTCGCGGCGATGCGGTCGATGAGGTCGCGGCGCGACACCTCGCGCACCGTCACCTCGACGCCGACCGCGCGCCACTGCCGGGCCACCATCGCCATGGCCGCGGCGTGGTGGGCGCGGTCGCTGCGCACCAGGACGGTCAAGGACAGCCGCCGCCCGTCGGGCAGCAGCCGCACCCCGTCGCCGTCGCGGACCCCCAGCCCCTTGGCGTCGAGGATGCGTCCCGCTTCGACCGGGTCGTGGTCGAGATGCTGGCGCGCCAGGCGCTCGACGTAGAAGCGCGAATCCGGGCGCGGCGCCATCTGGTAGGGCTCGCCGCGGCCGCCGAACACGCGCTCGATGATGGCCCGGCGGTCGATGGCGCGCGACAGCGCGACCCGCACGTCGCGGTCGGCGAGGACGGCGCGCAGCACGGGATCGGGATGGGTCAGGTTGAGGATCAGCGGCACCTCGTTGCTCACCGACGGCTGGATGGGCAGCGGCCGGTGGTCCTTGGCGAACAGGTCGGCCAGCAACGGCTGCATGCCCGGCGACACGACGTGGCGGGCCTGCAGATCGATGCGGCCGCCGGCCAGCAGGCGGGCGAACGCCGTCTCGTCGGCGGCGGCGTAGACGTCGACCCGGTCCAGGTAGGGAAGCTGCTGGCCGGCCGGATCGACCTTCCAGTAGTAGGGGTTGCGTTCGGCCACGTAGACCGGCGGATCGCCCGGCTCGAGGCGGTCGAGCACCCAGGCGTAGAGGGTGGGAATCGGCTCGGCCCGCTGCACGCCGCCGGCCGGGTCCGGACGGCGGCGCAGCAGGGACGCCGGGTCGGAGCGGTTGAGGAAGGTGCCGGCCTTGAGGTGGAACAGCTCGGTCCAGTCGGCGACCCCGGCCGCCGCCACCTCGGCGGCGATCCCCTGCGGGTTGTAGCGGCGATGGTAGCGGGACAGGGCGTGGCGGGGATGCTCGGTCAGCGCCCGCCACTCCTGGCCCGACGCCAGGGCGGCGACGAACAGGCTGTTGGGCGTCGCGAAGTGGAAGCGCACCGTGTGCGGGTCCGCCACCTCCAGGCGCACGCCCTGGGGTCCGGTCGGCATCCAGCGCGGCGGCCGCGGCGTCAGCTCGGGGTCGAGCAGCACGTCCTCGACCCAGAACCGAATGTCCTCGGCGGTGAACGGCACGCCGTCGGACCAGCGCAGCCCCGGGCGAAGCTGGAAGGTGACGGTGCGGGCGTCGTCGCTCAGCCGGAACGACTGCGCCACGTTCGGCACGACGCGCCGCCACGCCGGGTCCCAGCGCACCAGCGGCTCGTAGCCGATGCTGCGGTAGAGCAGCAGCCCGTCGCCGTCGCCGACCATCGCCATGCGCCAGACGCCGCCGTAGCGGCCGACCCGCTCCTCCACCGGGATCAGCAGCGGGTTGCCGGGCAGCCGCTCGTCCACCGCCGGCAGCGTCCCGGCGGCCACCCGCTCGGCCAGGCCGGGCGCCTCGCGGTAGAAGGCGGCGGCGGCGCTGCCGCACAGCGCCACCACCACGGCGAGAACGGCCGTCGCGCGACCGGCGACGCCCGCCGCAGCGCGGGCGCGGCGGACGGATCGCGACGGGAACGGGGGCGCGCTCGACGGCATGGCAGTCCCGGTGCGGCGGCGTCAAACAACCTCTCCGGTAGAGGTACCATGAAGAGACAGGCCGCGAAAGACGCATGCCGCCGGCCGACGTTCGACGTCGAAGCATCGGACCTGCCGCCGACGGCGAGCGCCGACGAGGCGGACCGGACGGCCCGCCGACGCCCCCGGCCCGGGCTACGGCCGCGCCGGAACGGTGCCCGCCGGGACCGGTGGGCGTAGAACGGCGTCGCAGATCCGCTCGATGTGGCGGTGATCGGTGCCGCAGCAGCCGCCCAGCACGTTGATCCAGGCGAAGCGCGCGCGCAGCGCCGCGTAGTCCTCGCCCAGCTCCACCGGATCGCCGTCGTCCAGGTCCGGCGCCGCGTCGAGCTCGGCGTGGCTGCGCCGCGAGGCGTTGGCCCGCAGACCGCGCAGCCGCCGCACCCACTCCGCCTCCCCCAGCGCGTCGCGGAAATGGCTGGGGTGGGCGCAGTTGATCATGTAGTAGGCGGGTGCTCCGCCGGTCGCCGCGTCGACCTCGGCGACGGCGTCGCCCAGGGACTGCCCGGTCGGCAGCCGGCCGTCGGTCTCGACGGTGAAGGAGACCACCGCCGGCAGGCCGCGGGCGGTGGCCGCGCGGACGACGCCGATGGCCTCGGCGCTGCTGGTCATGGTGACCGCGGTCACCAGGTCGGCCGCGGTTCCGGCGAAGACGCCGGCCTGGAAGCCGTGGTAGTCCTCGGCCTCCGCCGCGGACATCGGCGCTCCAGGGTCGTAGCCGTCGCCGCGCGGACCGATGCAGCCGCTGATCGGCATCGGCGAGCGGTCGGTCTCCAGGGCCGCGCGCAGCTCGACGAGGAGGTCGACGGCACGGCGGTTCGCCTCGGCCAGGGCGGCGGCGTCGTAGCCGAGCCGCGCCCCCCAGTCCGGGCTCGCCCGCCAGGTGGCGCTCTCCAGGACGAACCCGGTGTGGTGGCGCCGGGCGATGGCGGCGTGCCGCTCGTAATAGCGGCGCAGGGCCGCCCGCCCCTCCGCGTCCTTGAGGAGATGGAACGCCGCGAAGAAGGGCAGGTCGAGCCTGTCGTGGAAGATCAGCGTCGTTTCGATGCCGCCGTCGGTGAGAAACACGCCGCCGTCGAGCTGCGGCAGGCGCTGGCGATGTCCGGCCATGGGGCCGTCCTCCCTTGTTGGTCGAGGTGCGGACCGGGTGCTCCGGTCCGTCACCCTTCAAGGCGTGGGACGTCGCCTCACGATGTGAGGCGGCGACGGCGCGCTGGTGTCCGGACCCGTTGCTCTGCTATAGACGGATCGTCTTCATGCACAACGATGCGCGCGACGGATCGAGGCGCAGTCATGGAAAACCGCGGCCACGTGGTGGCCGTGCTGCCGGTCCCGATGGCGGGCGGGGACGAGGGCGAGCGGCTCGTCGCCTTCGGCCTGCTCGAAGACATCTGCGCGGAGCTGACCCGCTTCCCGACCCTGCAGGTCATTTCCTGGATGTCCGGTCTGGCGGTGGCGGACCGCCCGGAACGGCGGATCGGCGAGGAGCTGGGAACGACGCACGTCCTGCGCGGCCGCGTGGAACGCGCCGGCGAGCGGCTGCGGGTGACGGCGAACCTGGTGGAGTGCGCCCGCGGCACCCAGCTGTGGAGCGAGCAGATCGACGGCGCGGCCACCGACCTGTTCGGCCTGCGCGACGAGTTGGTGGCGCGGATCGCCGCCACCCTGGCGGCACGGCTGGACGACACCGCGCTCAAGGAGGCGCGCCGCAAGCCGACGGACAGCCTGGCCGCCTACGAGCTGACCCTGCGCGGCCTGCTGCTGCTGCGCCAGGGCACGGTGGAGGCGGACGTCCAGGCCCGCGCGCTGTTCGAGCGCGCGCTGGCGCTCGACCCCCACTACGCCCGCGCCCAGGCCGGGCTGTCGCTGTCGTGGTTCAACGAATGGAGCTGTCAGCACTGGGAGCGCTTCGCCGAGAACGGCCGGCGCGCCTACGAGCACGCCCACGCCGCCCTCGCGCTCGACGACGCCGATCCCATGGTGCACGTCGTCATCGGCCGCGTGCACCTCTACCGCCGCGCCTTCGAGCGGGCCTCCTGGTACTTCGACCGGGCGCTGGCCCTGTGCCCGCACGACGCCGAGACGCTGATCCAGCTCGCGATCGCCGAGACCTACCTCGGCCGGCCGGAGGTCGGCGCCGCCCGCGCCGCCAAGGCGATGCGGCTCAACCCCTACCATCCCGACCACTACTACGCCTACGCCGCCTTCCCCCATCTCATGCGGCGGGACTTCGCGACGGGGCTGGAGCTGATCGGCAAGGCGCCCGACGTCGGCTTCGTCGATCTCCCGGCCTACGTCGCCATCGCCCTCCTCCACCTCGGCCGCGCCGCCGAGGCGGCCGAGCGCTTCGCCGCTTACGAGGCGGCGTTCCGCACCCGCATCCTCGGCGGCCGCGAGCCGGCGCCGGGCGAAGCCTTCCGCTGGCTGCTCGACATCAACCCGTTCCGGCGCGGCGAGGACGTCGCGTTCCTGGCCGAGAGCTTCCGCAGGCTGGGCGGGGCGACGACCGGCGCCGCCGGGGCGGCGGCCGGCCGGCCCGGGCGGCGCGAGCCTGCCGGCGGCGGCAGCGGCGCCCTGCTGCGCCACGGCGAAGGCTGGGTCGTCGATTACGGCGGCCGGCAGGCGCTGCTCGGCGATCTCAAGGGGCTGCACGACCTGTGCCGCCTGCTCACCGCGCCCGGCGAGCCGGTGCACTGCCTCGACCTCGTCGACGGCGTCGGCGATTCCTTCGCCGGCGACGCGGTGCTCGACGAAACCGCCCGGCAGTCCCTCAAGGCGCGCATCCGCGACCTGCAGGAGGATCTGGCCGAGGCGGAGGACCACAACGACGGCGGCCGCGCCGAACGCTGCCGCGAGGAGCTGGACCGGCTGGTCGACGGCCTGTCGAAGGCGCTGGGGCTCGGCGGGCGGCAGCGCCGCCTCGGCAGCCTCGCCGAGCGCGCACGCACCACCGTGACCTGGCGCCTCCGCCACGCCGTGCGCAAGATCACCGCGGTGCACGATCCGCTCGGCCGCCACCTCGCCAACAGCCTGCGCACCGGGACCTTCTGCGCCTATCGGCCGGAACGTCCGGTGGCGTGGCGCGTCGATTGAGGTGGCGCGCGGATCGACGGAGGGCGCCCGCCGCGGACGCCTGCTGCACGGCGTCGCAGGCCGGCGCCCCGGCTTGACGGCGGGTCCGGCCGGGGTGTGTAAGTGAGCATCTTCTAATTTACAGTGAGAGGATCGATGCTCATCCGCATCCCGCCCACCGCCCTGCTGGCGCTGGCCGGCCTGATCGCCGCCGCCGGTGCCGCCGTCGGGACGGCCCGGGCCGACGAGGCCCCGATCGTCGCGACGCGCAAGGACGGCTTCGAGGCCAACAAGAAGTCCATGGGGGCGATCAAGGCCATCCTGGAGACGGGGCAGCCGATGGCCGCCGTCGGCGACCACGCGCGCGCGATGGGCGCCTTCGCGGCGACGATCCCATCGTTGTTCCCGGCCGGATCGGACCAGGGCGACACCGAGGCCCGGCCGGAGATCTGGAGCCGCTTCGACGACTTCACGGCCAAGGCCAAGGACTTCGAGACCGCCGCCAAGGCCCTGGAGGAGGCCGCGGCCGGCGGCGATGCGGCGGCCGTCGGCAAGCGATTCGCCGCCGTCGGCGCGTCCTGCAAGGCCTGCCACGACCAGTACAAGGAGGATTGACGCGCCCCCGCCCCGCGCCGGCCGCGGGGCGGGAGGCTTCCGCTCAGGCGGCGTTCACCACCGCCGCCACCACGGCCGCGGCCGCGGCCAGCGCCAGCAACGCCGCCGCCGTCGGGGCCCGCCGCGGCGCCGCCGGCGGGCCGCCGGCCGGCACCGTCTTGCGGCCCGTCAGCATCGGCCGCACCAGATTCTCGCCCTTGACCAGCAGGTGCAACAGCACCGCCGCCACGTGCAGGGCGACGAGGACGACCAGCACGTCGATGGCGGTCCGATGGAGGGTGCTGAGGGTGCCGACCAGCGACGACGGCGCCAGCCCGACCAGCGGACCGTCGTGGAGGATCTCGTCGGTGGTGAACAGGCCGCTGACCGCCTGCAGCAGCAGGAAGGCGAGCAGCGCCATCACCATCGCCCCGCCGAGGGGGTTGTGACCGAGCACCGGCGGACCGCCGCGGCGGCGCAGGGTCCGGACATAGGCCAGCATCGCCGCCGGCCCCTTGAGGAAGTCGGCGAAACGTGCGGTCTGGCTGCCGACGAAGCCCCAGATCACCCGGAACAGCAGCAAGGTGAGCACGAGATAGCCGACGACGAAGTGCAGCTCCATGGCGCCGCGCTTGCCGGAGATGAAGGCCACCGCCACCAGCCCCGCCAGCAGCCAATGGAAGACGCGGGTCGGCAGGTCCCACACCAGGATCTGGCGCGGACCGCCGGTGTCCGGCCGGTCCATATATCAGCTCCCCCTCATGTTCCGTCGCGCCGAGAATGCCCCGGAACCCTGCGGCCGCCCATGCGACAAATCGGCCGCGCCCGGCCGCCGCCAGCGGGGAAAGAAAGCTTGGGTGCAGCGCATCAACGGACTTGAAGAGGGACCGTCCGGGCGGATATCACCTGTCGATTTCCGCCCCAAGAAGAACAGGACGCGCCATGCCCGACAAACAGTTGCTCCACCTCGTCTTCGGCGGCGAGCTGGTCCGCCCGGACAGCCAGGAGTTCGTCGATCCGTCGAAGCTGCACATCGTCGGCATCTTCCCCAACTACGATTCCGCCTACAAGGCTTGGCGCGCCGCCACCGGCGCCACCATCGACGACGCCCACCAGCGCTACTTCATCGTCCACCTCCACCGGCTGCTCGACCCGGCGGCCACCGGCAAGGCGGACGACCACGGGCACTGAACGGCAGCGGCGGTGAACGCGCCGGCGCCCGCGTCGTTGTAGGAACAGACGGCGACAGCGCAGGCGACAGGATGACGGTCTTCTTCACCGCCGACACCCATTTCGGTCACGCCGGGGCGATCAGCCGCTTCCGCCGGCCCTTCGCCGGCGTGGCCGAGATGGACGAGGCCATGGTGGCGAACTGGAACGCCACCGTCGCGGCCGGCGACGAGGTCTGGCACCTCGGCGACTTCGCCCTGCGCCGCACGCCCGAGGCGATGGCGGCTCTGCTGGACCGGCTGCACGGCACCAAGCACCTGATCACCGGCAACAACGACGGTCCGGCCACCCGCGCCCTGCCCGGCTGGGCGAGCGTCGAGGCCTACGCCGAGCTGGTGCTGGACGGCACCCGGCTGGTGCTCTGCCACTACGCCTTCCGCACCTGGAACGGCATGTACAAGGGCGCGCTGAACCTGCACGGCCACAGCCACGGCCAGCTCAAGGGGATGACGCGGCAGGTCGACGTCGGCGTCGACGTCTGGTCCTTCCGCCCGGTCACGCTGGCCGAGCTGACCGCCCCGCGGCGCCGCCGGGCAGCCGGCCCGTGACGCCCCGCGGCGCACGACTCGCCGCGGCGGCACGGTGCCGGCGGATGCGGGACTACAGCCCTTCGCTGGGCGCCACCGGCATGCAGCGCTGGCCGGCGCGCTGCAGCTGGTCGCAGATGGCGCGCGCGTCCTTCTCGCCGAAGCCGATGAGGCGGGCGCGGTAGACCGTGCCGCGGCGCGTCGGCACCTCGGTGATGCTCTTCTCCGCCCCGGCGAACAGGCGCGGCAGCTTCTTGGAGGCGCTGGCCAGCGCCTTCTGGCTGGACGCGCGGTTGGAGAAGGCGCCGACCTGGACGCCCCACTGGTCCGCGCCGGCCACCGGCTTCACCGCCGCCCGGGCGGGGCGGACGGACACCGGCTTGGCGTCCGGCGCCGGCGGGGCGGCGAGGGCCACCAGGGTGGCCGGCTTCTTGTCGGGCACCGGGGCGCCGACCGCCGCCTGGACCTTGACGGCCTTGGCCTCGGAACGGGCGGCCGCGCCGGGCGGCAGCGGCTTGGCGTCGGGCAGCGGCACCTCGTCCGGCGCGACGCTGGCGATCAGCGCCGGCATGTCCCTGGTCGGCGCCGTCTTGCCGAACGAGCGGTCGAGCAGCTCGGCGACGCGGTTGTCGCGCCACGCCGTGGTGCGGCCGCCGAGCACCACCGCGATCAGCCGCCGGCCGCCGCGCACCGCCGACGCCGCGAGGTTGAAGCCGGAGGCCCGGATGTAGCCGGTCTTGATGCCGTCCATGCCGTCGTAGCGCGACATCAGGCGGTTGTGGTTGCGCAGGCGCTTGCCGCCGTAGACGAAGTCGCGGCGGCTGAAATAGGGATAGTACTTGGGATGGTCGGCGATCAGGGCGCGCGACAGGATGGCCATGTCGCGCGCCGTCGTCACCTGCTCGTCGTCGGGCAGGCCCGAGGCGTTGCGGAACACCGTCGTCCGCATGCCGAGCTGGCGGGCCTTGCGCGTCATCAGCTGGGCGAACTGCCACTCGCTGCCGCCCATCGCTTCCGCCAGCACCACCGCGGCGTCGTTGGCCGACTTCGTCACCAGCGCCAGGATCGCCTGCTCGGCGCGCAGGGTCTGGCCGGCGCGCACGCCCAGCTTGGTCGGCGGCATGCTCTGGGCGTGCGCCGACACCGGCAACGCCTGGTCGAGCTTGAGACGCCCGTCGTCCAACGCCTCGAAGGCCAGGTAGAGGGTCATCATCTTGGTGAGCGACGCCGGATAGGTCTGCGCGTCGGCGTCGTCCTGATGCAGGACGTCGCCCGTGCGGGCGTCGACGACGATCGCCGCGTACTTCGCGGCGAGAACGGGCGACCCCGCCATCGCCGCCAGGAAAACGAACAGTCCGGCCAGAGCGCGCCACGGCGCGCGTGCCGCAGGCCGCCCGAACGATGAGTCGACGTACAATCCGCCTACCGTGTGAGCGAGGCGCTGCGTCACGGTCATGGTGCCCCCGGAAAAGTGTGATTGCGGCCTGCAATCGCGATGGTAAATACGAGACAAATCAGTGTCTAGCGGGAATTCGTTAATTTCCTGCTTCCAGACGTCGCGGCGAGCTGTGACGAAAAGGGGCCGCGGCTCGACGAATCGGCTTAGACCGCCTGCGCCCATCCGTACAGGCGGCCTCCCCTTCCAGCGATCGCGGAGCAGCGCTATATCAGGTCAATGGCTCGTTCACGACGCGGCCCCCTGCGGGGTGGCATCCTCCTGGCGGCCGTCCTGGCGACGGCGGGCTGCGCCTCCCCGGGCGCGGTGGAGGGCACCGCGGCCGGCCCGTCGACCTGGCTGAGCTACCTCTCGGGCGAGGACCTGCGCGCCGCCTGCCGCCAGGACGACAGCGACCGCTTCCGCCTCATCGTCAACGCCGACTACAACCAGCACGTCCGCGCCTACGACGTCGTCGCCGACGCCGAGAACGGCGGCGCGATGCTGGAGGCCCGGGTCGTCCTCGCCGCCGACATCGCCCGCATCGACCTGGTGGCGCCGCTCGACACCGGGCAGGGCGAGGTCGCCCGCACGCGCCTGACGCCCCGCCAGTTCGCCGCCTTCGTCCTCGGCCTCTACGAGAGCGGCGCCTTCGATCCGGTGCCGCAGGACGCGCTGCTGCGCTCGCGTGGCATCCACTGGATGGTCCAGGGCTGCCACGCCGGCACCTGGTTCTTCAACGTCCATCCCTACCCGGCCGACCGCTTCGCCGACGTCCGCTTCGGCCCCGGCGGACCGGCCGCCGTTCCGCCGCTGCCGCCTACGGCGTCTCCTCGTTGAGCGCGATCACCCGGAGACGGTCGGGCACCAGGGCCTCGACCCAGGGGCCGTCGGGCATGCGGCGGGCCAGCTCGGTGATGTTGCGGTTCCACCACAGACGCTGCTCGACGAGGTCGTCGTAGTCGAAATTGGCCTGCCGCCACTGATGGTCGGCGGCGCTGTAGGAGACCATGTCGATGGGAAACCCGACGTCGGCGGAGGAGAAGCGCGTCGAGTCGAAGGACAGGTAGGCGATCTTCAGCGCCGTCTGCATCTCCGTGTCGTAGCGCAGGGAGCGGTCGAGGATCGGCTTGCCGTAGGCGGTGGCGCCGATCGACAGGTAGGGTGTGCGCTCGTCCACCTCGATCCAGTTGCCCTCGGGATAGACCAGGAACATGGTGGGTTCCGGGTCCTCGGCGAGCTGGCCGCCGATCAGGGCGTGCAGGTTGAAGTGCAGGTTGGAGGCCTCCAGCGCCTCCTTGTCCTCCTCCGCCACCTGGCGCAGGCAGTGGGTGAAGGCGCCGACCGCGTCGAGCATGGTGGAATAACCCTCGCCGCGCCGGCCGTGCATGTCGCGGCGCAGATAGGCCAGCGCCTTGTCCCGCACGCTGCGCAGGCCCGAGTTCATGATGAAGAAGCGGTTGGGGCCGCCGCCCATCATCGTCACCTTGCGCGCCGAGGAGAGCTGAGTGCCGCTGGTGATCCGTCCGTCGGACAGGGCGATCAGGCCGTCGCGGATCTTGATGCCGAGGCAGTAGGTCATGAACGAGCGATCCCGGTTGAGACGCCGCGGGTCCGCCCCGCGGCTTGCGCCGCCGCCCGCGCGTGGACGCCACGCCACCGGCTCCCGGCCGTGACAAGATAGGCACCGGAGGCGGTAAATCATCCGTTAAGGGAACCACCGCCGCGGGGGCCCGCGACATATTGTGCGTCGCACAATTTTGTCGTTGACAGGATGGCCGGCTTCCTCATATTTCGCTCATGCTGCAACGCAGCACCGATGCCGCGGCCGGCCGGTTCGTCCGCCGAGCCGGGATCCCGGTCCCGGCGTCCATGGCGAAGCCACCCGCGCCGCCGCGCCACGCCGCGGCCGATGCGGTCGATCAAGGAAGGAAATCGCAGACATGACCACCACCGTGAAGGCGAAGCCCGCCGTGAGGACCATCGAGGACGTCGCCGCCGAGGCGAAGGTCAACTTCGAAGGCATCGTCAAGGCCCAGCAGGAGCAGGCCCAGCAGCACTTCGCGCAGACCATTGCCGCCACCAAGGAGCAGGTGGAGAAGGCCTCGGCCCAGCTGCTGAAGGGCTACGAGGACATGACCGCCTTCGGCAAGGAGAACGTCGACGCGATGATCCAGTCCGGCACCGCCGTCGCCAAGGGCGCGGAGGAGCTGAGCAAGGAGATGGCCGCCTTCGCGCAGGCGTCGTTCGACAAGCAGGTCGCCACCGGCAAGGCCTTCCTGGCGGCGCGCAGCATCCGCGAGGTGGTCGATCTGCAGAACGCCTTCGTCAAGGCGTCGGTCGACGCCCTGGTGGCGGAATCGGCCAAGCTGCAGGAGATGTCGACCAAGGTCACCAGCGACGCCTTCGCGCCGCTGAGCGCCCGCCTCGACGCCGCGGTGACCCGCTTCTCCAAGCCGCTGTCCGCCTGACCGGCGGCGCTCCGGCGCCACGTACGGGAGCCCGGGGGGCAGGCGCCGCCCGGGCTCTTTTCGTGCCCGGTGCCGGCCGCGGAACTTATTGTGCGGCGCACAAAAAGCCGTTGACAGCCGCCTCTCCCCGGCGGTATGGTCGGCTATGCTGCACCGCAACAAAACGGTGCGGCGGACGCCCCGGACCATCGCCTCGCGCCAGGTTGCCATTCATAAGGGGTCGGCGCGGGTGCACCCAGGAATGCGAGAGGAACCGACATGAACGACAAGATCGCCGCCACCGTGAAGAGCATGGAAGACGCCGTCGCCACCGCCAAGCAGAACCTCGAGGGCCTGGCCAAGACCCAGCGCGAGCAGATGGAGAAGGCGTCGGCCCAGATGCTGAAGGGCTACGAGGACCTGGCCGCGCTGACCAAGGAGAACGTCGACGCGCTGGTCCTGTCGGGCACCATCGTCGCCAAGGGCGCCGAGGAGGCCGGCAAGCAGATGGCCGCCTTCACCCAGTCCTCCATGGAGAAGAGCGTCGCCGTCGGCAAGGCCGCCTTCACCGTCAAGACCCTGCGCGAGCTGATCGAGCTGCAGAACGCCTTCGTCAAGCAGTCGGTCGACGCCATGGTCAGCGAGACCGCCAAGATGCAGGAGCTGTCGGCGAAGATCGCCAACGAGGCGCTCGCCCCCATCAGCGCCCGCGTCGACGCCACCGTGAAGACCTTCGCCAAGCCGCTGGCCGCCTGACCCGTTCCGGCACGCCGCGAGGGGGGATCCTCCACCGGGAGGGTCCCCGACCGGAAGGGCCCGGCGGCTTCGGCCGCCGGGCCCTTTCGCGTTCCGGCCCCGCCGGCGGCGCCGGCCCGCCTCACCCGTCCGGAACTGGTGCGCTTCCGGACGGAGCCGTTGTGCTTAGCGCGTCGGCGCTGCGCCTATTCGGGGGTAGCCGCACCCGAACGAAACGTCGGGGACATCTCCCAAATGGGTAGAAAGATGACGGCGCCCCTTCCCACGGCGCCAAGACTCCTCATATCATTCCAGGGGAGACACATCGCGATGATCGACTGTTAACCCATGGCCGATTCGGACAGACAAGGGGACGAGGGCACGGGCACCGGCATTGCCGTCAAGGCCAAGCCGAAGACCAAGAAGCCCTCGATGTACAAGGTCTTGATGCTGAACGACGACTACACACCTATGGAGTTCGTCGTCCACGTCCTGGAACGCTTCTTCAGCAAGTCGCGGGAGGAGGCAACGCGGATCATGCTGCACGTACACCGCAGGGGCGTGGGCGTGTGCGGCGTGTTCACGTACGAAGTTGCGGAGACGAAGGTGACCCAGGTGATGGACTTCGCGCGCCAGCACCAGCACCCGCTTCAATGCACGCTAGAAAAGGACTAAGCAGACACATGCTGTCGCGCAACCTGGAACAGACGCTGCATCGGGCCCTCGCGTATGCCAACGAGCGCCGGCACGAATACGCGACGCTCGAACACCTGCTGCTCGCCTTGACCGAGGATCAGGACGCGACGGCGGTGCTGCGTGCGTGCGGGGTCGATCTGGACCGCCTGCGTGCGGAACTCTCGGATTACCTCGACAACGAACTGGCGAACCTGATCACGAACAGGCCGGACGACGCCAAGCCGACGGCCGGCTTCCAGCGGGTCCTGCAGCGGGCCGCGATCCACGTCCAATCGTCGGGTCGTGAGGAGGTGACGGGAGCAAACGTGCTCGTTGCCTTGTTCTCAGAGCGCGAGAGTCACGCGGTCTACTTCCTGCAGGAGCAGGAGATGACCCGGTTCGACGCGGTGAACTACATCTCTCACGGGATCGCGAAGGCCCCCGGCCGCTCCGAGTCCAAGCGGGTGGCGGGTGCCGACGACGACGCGGCGGCGGAGAAGGTCGTGAAAAAAGGCAGCGAGGCCCTTGAGGCCTATTGCGTGAATCTGAACAAGAAGGCGGCGAGCGGCAAGATCGACCCGCTCATCGGCCGGGAGCAGGAGGTCGAGCGGACCATCCAGATCCTGTGCCGGCGGTCGAAGAACAACCCGCTCTACGTCGGCGACCCCGGGGTCGGCAAGACGGCCATCGCCGAGGGTCTGGCGCGCCGCATCGTCCACGGCGAGGTGCCGGAGGTGCTGAAGACGGCGACGATCTTCGCCCTCGACATGGGCTCGCTGCTGGCCGGCACGCGCTACCGCGGCGATTTCGAGGAGCGCCTGAAGGCGGTCATCGGCGAGCTGGAGGCGCACGACGGCGCCATCCTGTTCATCGACGAGATCCACACGGTGATCGGCGCCGGCGCCACCTCGGGCGGGGCCATGGACGCGTCGAACCTGCTGAAGCCGGCGCTCGCCTCGGGTGCCCTGCGCTGCATCGGCTCGACGACGTACAAGGAGTACCGCAACTACTTCGAGAAGGACCGCGCCCTGGTCCGCCGCTTCCAGAAGATCGACGTCAACGAGCCGACGATCGAGGACGCCATCAAGATCCTCCAGGGGATCAAGGGCTACTACGAGAAGCACCACCGCGTCGCCTACTCGAACGACGCGATCCGCACCGCGGTGGAGCTGTCGGCCAAGTACATCGGCGACCGCAAGCTGCCGGACAAGGCGATCGACATCATCGACGAGGTGGGTGCGGCGCAGATGCTGCTGCCCGAGAACAAGCGCAAGAAGAAGATCTCCGTCAAGGACGTGGAGGCGGTGGTCGCCAAGATCGCCCGCATCCCGCCGAAGTCGGTCAGCCGCGACGACAAGGAGATCCTCCTCAACCTGGAGCGCGACCTCAAGACCATGGTGTTCGGCCAGGACAAGGCCATCGATGCCCTGGTGTCGGCGATCAAGCTGGCCCGCGCCGGTCTGCGCGAGCCGGAGAAGCCGATCGGCAACTACCTGTTCACCGGCCCGACCGGCGTCGGCAAGACCGAGGTGGCCCGCCAGCTCGCCCACACGCTGGGCATCGAGCTGACCCGCTTCGACATGTCGGAGTACATGGAGCGCCACACCGTGTCGCGGCTGATCGGCGCCCCGCCGGGCTACGTCGGCTTCGACCAGGGCGGCCTGCTCACCGACGCCATCGACCAGCATCCGCACTGCGTGCTGCTGCTGGACGAGATCGAGAAGGCGCATCCGGATCTGTTCAACATCCTTCTGCAGATCATGGACCACGGCAAGCTGACCGACCACAACGGCAAGACGGTCGACTTCCGCAACGTCATCCTGATCATGACGTCGAACGCCGGTGCCGCCGACCTCGCCAAGCCGGCCATGGGCTTCGAGCGCCAGAGCCGCGTCGGCGAGGACATGGAGGCGGTGGAGAAGCTGTTCACGCCGGAGTTCCGCAACCGTCTCGACGCGATCATCCCGTTCGCGGCGCTGAGCCAGGAGGTGATCGCCCGCGTCGTCGACAAGTTCGTCATGCAGCTGGAGGCCCAGCTGGAGGACCGCGGCGTGACGATCGAGCTGACCGACGAGGCCCGCGAGTGGCTCGGCAAGAAGGGCTACGACCCGCTCTACGGCGCCCGGCCGCTGGGCCGCGTCATCCAGGAGCACATCAAGAAGCCGCTGGCCGAGGAGCTGCTGTTCGGCAAGCTCGCCAAGGGCGGCACGGTGCGGGTGCGGATCGAGGACGGCAATCCGGTCTTCGAGTACGTCGAGGGCAGCCGCAAGCGCCGTTCCGACAGCGACGAGGACGAGATGGTGCACGAGATGGTGGACTGATCCACCGCCCGTGTGACGCGACGGACGGGGGCCTTCGGGCCCCCGTCTTCGTTTTTCCGGGTATGATGGGGCATGAATCCCTGCCGTGGAGCCCGCCCCATGCCCCTCGCCTTCCTCGCCGGCGTGCGCGTCGTCGACCTCGGGCAGTACCTGCCCGGCCCCTACGCCGCCCAGATGCTGGCCGACCTCGGCGCCGACGTCGTCAAGGTGGAGCCGCCGGCCGGCGACCCGCTGCGCCGCCTCGGGCCGGTCGACGGCGACGGCACCACCTTCGCCTACAAGCTGCTGAACGCCGGCAAGACGGTGGTCCGCCTCGACCTGAAGAGCGCCGACGGCCGCGCCGCCTTCGAGGCGCTGGTCGCCCGCGCCGACGCCCTGGTCGAGAGCTTCCGGCCCGGCGCCCTGGCCCGGCTGGGGCTGGGGCCCGAGCGGCTGCGCGCGCTCAACCCCGGCCTCGTCCACGCCAGCCTGTCGGGCTGGGGGTACGACGGGCCCTACGCCGGGCGCGCCGGGCACGACCTCAACTACATGGCGGTCGGCGGCGGCCTCGCCGAGTCGGGGACGGCGGAGCGGCCCGGCATCAGCCACCCGCCGGTCGCCGACTTCGCCAGCGCCCAGCACACCGCGCTGTCGGTGGTGGCCGCGCTGTTCGGGCGGGCGCGCGACGGGCGCGGCGTCTTCCTCGACCTGTCGATCATGGAGACGGTGCTGTCCTGGCAGGGGCTGAACCTGACCGCCGCGGCCCGCGGCACGCTGCCGCGGCGGGGCGAGGGGCTGCTGTCCGGCGGCGCCGCCTGCTACGGCGTCTACCGCACCGCCGACGGCCGGTTCGCCACCCTGTCCGCCCTCGAGGCGAAGTTCTGGGAGGCCTTCTGCCGGGCCGTCGGGCGTCCCGACTGGATCGCCCGGCAGGACGAGCCGCTGCCCCAGAGGGCGCTGACCGCCGAGCTCGCCGCCCTGTTCGCCGCCCGCCCGCTGGCCGACTGGCAGGCGCTGCTCGACCCGGTCGACTGCTGCTTCGAGGCGGTGCCGGACACCGCCGCCCTGCCCGACCACCCGCACGTCGCCGCCCGCGGCCAGGTGCGCCGCGGCGGCGGGCCGGAGCCGTTGGTCGAGACGCGGCTCGGCATCCGCGCCGACGGCGGCCCGCCGCCCGACCGCACGCCGCTGGCGGAAGCGGACGCCGACACGGTGCTGGCGCGATGGCGGTGACCAGAGCGGATCGCGTAAATCGGAATCGATGTGAAGCGTGAATCCGCCCGTCAGACAAAGACGTAGAGTTCCGTGCGTTTCTCGTTAGACGCACGGAACTCTAATCCACGGCGCCGGCCATCCGCTTGAGGGCGCCGCGCCGCAGGCCGGTGGTGACGGCGCGGCCGAGATCGCAGCCGGCATCGTCGCAGTCCCGCATGTCCGCGGCGGCCAGGTTCGCCCGGTCGAACCGCGCGTCGGTCAGCCGCGCCGCGGTGAACCGGGCACCGCGCAGGTCGGCCTGGCACAGCACGGCGCCGCTGAGATTGGCCGGCCAGGACCGCCCGGACGGGGTGCCGTCCGGGTTGCGCAGCTCCATCGGCCCGAAATCCGCCGAAGCGGCGAAGGCTCCGGTCAGGTCGGCCCCGGAGAGGTTGGCACCGGACAGCACCGCCTGATCGAGCTTGGCGCCGGTCAGCCGCGTGCCGGACAGGTCGGCGAGCGCGAGATAGGCGTTGACCAGCGATGCCTTGGCGAGGTCGGCGCCGCGGAACAGCGCGCCGGACAGGTCGCAGGCCGACAGGTCCAGCCCGCCGAGGTCCATGCCGGAGAAGTCGGCGCGCGTGCCGCGCCGGCCGACGGAATTGATCCACTGGATGTGCCCGTCCAGCATGGAGCGCACGGTCTCCGGCAGGTTTCCCGGGTTCTTCAGATAGATGGCGCCGTCGAGGTTGGCCCCGGTGACGTCGGCGGCGCCGAGGTCGACGTTGCGCAGCACGGCCTCGCGCAGGTCGGCGTTGCGCAGGCAGCAGCGCGACAGGTCGGCGCCGCTCAGCACCGCCTGCTTCAGCTTGGCGCCGCTGAAGTTGGCGTCGGTGAGATCGGCGCCGGCGAGGTTGGCGGAAAACAGGTTGGCGTTGGTGAAGTCGCCACGCGTCAGCGACGCCAGCGACAGGTCCGCTCCGGACAGATCGGCATCCTTGAAGCGCACGTCGTCCAGCGCGGCGTCCCTCAGCGTGGTGCTCCGCTCCTCCTCCACCTCGCGTCCCTCGCGGAACGACAGGATGCGGCCTGGGCGCAGGTCGGCGCCTTCGAAGTCCGTGGCGCGCAGGTTGGCCTTGAGGAAGGTGGTGCCGCGCAGGTCGGCGCGCAGGAAGGAGGAGCCGGTCAGGGTCGCGCCGCTGAAGTTCGCCCCGAAGAGGTCGCACATGGCGAAGTTGACCTCCTCCAGCTCGGCGTCGGAGAAGTCGCACTGGGTCAGCACCGCCATCTTGAGGTTGAACCCCTTGAGGCGCAGTCCCGAGAGGTCCGCCCTCTTGGCCTGCAGGCGCAGGCCGCCGGGCTGCATCTTCAGGTACTGAAGGTGGCTGCGCACCTTCTTCAGGAAACTCTGCGTCCGCTCCGTCATGCCCTGTCCCGCGCCGGCCCTGGGAGTCGATGCTGACACCGCTCCCCGTCGCGACTCAAGACCGATCGCCAGCGAACGGTCGTCATCCCTCCTGCCGGTAGGGCGAATCCCCGCACAGCAGGGCGATCTCGCCGCTCATCGCCGCGCGCTCGCGCTCGAGATGGGCGGCCAGCACCCGGCGGAATCCCGGGTCGCGCACCCAATGGGCCGAATAGGTCGGCACCGGCAGGTAGCCGCGCTGGATCTTGTGCTCGCCCTGGGCGCCGGCCTCGACGCGGGCCAGCCCGCGCGCGATGGCGACGTCGATGGCGCGGTAATAGCAGGCCTCGAAGTGCAGGAATCGGTAGCGCCCGTCGGAGCCCCAGTTGCGGCCGTACAGCGTGTCGGACCCCGCCAGGTTCAGGGCCCCCGCCACCCATTCGCCGCCGTCCTCGCACAGGATCAGCACGACGGAGTCGGCCATGGTCTCGCCCAGCCGGTGGAAGAAGGCGCGCGTCAGGTAGCCGCCGCCCCACTTGCGCTCGGTGGTGTCCATGTAGAAGCGGTAAAAGGCGTCCCAGTGCTCCGGCCGCAGATCGTCGCCGGTCAGCACGTGCAGGCGCACGCCGCTCTCGGCGACGGTGCGCCGCTCCTTCTTGATGGCCTTGCGCTTGCGGGCGTTCAGCGCGGCGAGGAAGTCGTCGAAGCTGGTGTAGCCCCGGTTCTCCCAATGGTACTGGACGCCCAGCCGCTGCAGCCAGCCGGCCTCGCCCAGGCGCTCCCACTCCGCGCGCGTGGAAAAGGTGACGTGGGCCGACGACAGGCCGTTGCCTTCCGCCACCTGCCGCACCGCCTGGATCAGCGCCGCCGTCACCTCCGGCCCGGCGTCGGGGCGGCGCAGCAGGCGCGGGCCCGGCACCGGGGTGAAGGGCACCGCCACCTGGAGCTTGGGATAGTAATCGCCCCCCGCCCGCTCGTAGGCGTTCGCCCAGGCGTGGTCGAACACGTATTCGCCGTACGAATGGGACTTGGCGTACATGGGCGCCGCCCCGACGATGCGGCCTGCGGCGTCCAGGGCGGCGAGATGGACCGGCTGCCAGCCCGTCTTCGTCGTGGCCGACCCCGACTCCTCGAGCGCGGAGAGGAAGGCATGGCGCAGGAAGGGGTTGTCCGGTCCGGCGCAGGCGTCCCACTGGCCGGGATCGGCCGCCGCGATGCCGTCGAGAATCCTGACGGTGATGGTCTCCCGGCCTTCGGCCATGCGCGTCCCTTCGTCCCCGTTTGCGCCCACCCGCAGGGACTTAGGCGGACCCGTCCGGGGCGGCAAGAGCGCGGCCGGTCATGCCAGCTCGAACACCGCGTCGACCTCGACCGCCACGCCGAGCGGCAGCGACCCCGCGCCGACGGCGATGCGGGCGTGCCGGCCGGCGTCGCCCAGCACCTCGGTCATCAGCTCCGAAGCGCCGTTGATCACCACGGGATGCTCGGTGAAGTCGGCGTCGCAGTTGACGTAGCCGCCCAGCTTGAGGCAACGGACCACGCGGTCGAGGTCGCCGCCGCAGGCCGCGCGCGCCTGCGCCAGGATGTTGAGCCCGCACAGGCGCGCCGCCTGCTTGCCCTCGTCGACCGAGAGGTCGCGGCCGACCTTGCCGATGAAGCGCCGTTCGCCGTTCCACACGGTGATCTGGCCCGACACGTAGAGCGTCGTTCCCGACAGCGTGTAGGGCACGTAGGCCGCCACCGCCGGCGCCGCCTGCGGCAGCTCGATCCCGAGTTCGCGCAGCCGCGCCTCGATGCGTCCCGCCATGTCTCGTCCTCCTGTCCGTGCGGCGGTCCGCCGCGGCCGCCGTTCCTTCCGCCGACGATAGCCGCCCGGGGCCGTACGGCAAAGGGCCGCCGTGCAGGGCGCGCCCGGTCGCGCCGGGCGGGTCCACGGAAATTTTCGCCCGCGCCGCCCGGCAAGACCGGCCCGACCCGGCAAAGTTTTCCACAGCCACCCGGAATCTTTTGGCCACCGCTCCAGGGCGGCGTCCGCCTCATCCGGCTAAGGCATTGATCCATAAGGGACCACACCGTTTCCACAGCGGCCGGCGCGGATTGGCACGGCGATTGAGTATCCCGGAGCGACGCTCAAACACGTTGCCTCGCTCGGCCCCGCTCACCCGGCCGCGAGGCCGGCCTCAGAAGGAGACGGAGCCATGGCCATCAACGACGTTGCCCTCACGGCATCGATGCGTGCCAACCTGCTGCAGCTGCAGAGCACGGAAACGAAGATCGCGCAGAAGCAGAACATCCTCGCGACCGGCAACAAGATCAACTCGGCCCTCGACGGCCCGACCGCCTTCTTCGCGGCGAAGGGCCTGACCCAGCGTGCGGGCGACCTGACCGCGCTGAAGGACTCGATGGGCCAGGCGATCAGCACCATCAAGGCGGCCGACAAGGGCCTGACGGCGATCGAGAGCCTCATCGAGCAGGCCCGCGGCCTGACCACCGCCGCCTACTCGGCCCTCGGCAACGACGCCGGCTCGATCGCCACCCGCAAGGCGCTGGCGGCGCAGTTCAACTCCCTGAAGGGCCAGATCGACAAGCTGGCCGAGGACAGCGGCTACCAGGGCAAGAACCTGCTGGCCGGCAACGGCATGCGCCTCGACACCACGAGCACCTCGCGCGCCGCGGTCAACACCATCCA
>NZ_JBPJSP010000035.1:0-68890 GCF_051225715.1 Azospirillum sp. ST 5-10 | reverse complement strand
CAGCAGGCGGCCCGCGGCACCCAGAGCGTGACCGACACGGTGGGCCACGTGAACGCGTCGGCCTCGGAAACCGGCGCGATCGCCGAGAACGTGCTGGGCGCCGCCGCCCAGTTGCACCGCCAGGCGGATTCCCTGCGCTCCAGCGTCCACACCTTCCTCGAACGCGTCCGCACGGCGTGACTCCCGCCGCCGCGGGCCGGCGGCGTCAGCGGGGCCCGACGACGGGCTCCGCCGCCGCCGCGACGGCGAGAAGGCGGCGGTCGGCGAAGGCCGCGCCCATCAGCGACAGACCGCACGGCAGGTCGCCGGGCGCCTCCTGCATGGGCAACGTGACCGCGCAGCGCCCGAGGACGTTCGCCAGCGACGGGTTGCGCAGCACCCGCGCGTTGATCCGGGTGAAGGCGTCGTCGTCGGTGAAGGCGTCGAAACGCGGCGCGACGCACGGCACCGTCGGCAGGACGAGGGCGTCCCACGCCGCCGTCGCCGCGTCGACCCGCCGGATCAGATCGGCGCGAGCCTCCACGAGGTCGATGTAGTCTGCCGCGTCCATCGCCGCCCCCCGCTCGATCCGCGCCCGCACACGGGGATCGTAGAGGTCGCCCTTGGCCGCCAGCAGGCGGCGGTGCCAGGCGTAGGCCTCGGCCGCGGGAAAACCGCCCTTCGCGTTGAGCGCGGGGATCTCGCCCAGTTCGGCCAGGGCGATCTCCTCGACCAGCGCTCCGGCGTCGGCCAGGCGGCGGCAGGCGGTGTCGAAGGCGGCGGCGACCGCCGGCTCCAGATCGTCGAGCACGATGGTGCGCGGCACCGCCAACCGCAGCCCCTTCACCCCGGCGGCGGGCAGGCCGGCGTCCGCTTCCCCGGCGAGCACCGCGTCGGCCAGCGCGCAGTCCGCGACCGTGCGGGCCAGCGGCCCCACGGAATCGAGCGTGCGCGACAGCGGCACCGCCCCGTCCAGCGGCACCCGCCCCTGGGTCGGCTTGAAGCCGACGAGGCCGCAGAACGCGGCGGGGATGCGCACCGACCCGCCGGTGTCGGTGCCCAGCGCCAGGGGCACCATGCCCGCCGCCACCGACACCGCCGCCCCGGAAGAGGAGCCGCCCGGGATGCGCGCGGGATCGGCCGGGTTGGCCGGCGTGCCGCGATGGGGGTTGAGGCCGACGCCGGAAAAGGCGAACTCGGTCATCGCCGTACGGCCGACCACCACCGCGCCGGCGGCCCGCAGGCGCGCCACCGCCGCCGCGTCGCGCTCGGCCGGCGGCATGCCGGCGAGGGCGCGCGATCCCGCCAGGGTGACCCGGCCGGCCTCGTCGAACAGGTCCTTGACCGACACCGGCACGCCGGCCAGCGGCAGGCGGCGGCCGGCGCGGGCCAGCAGGTCCTGCGCGTCGGCCTCCAGCGGGGCGGTGTCGGCGTGCACGGCGGTGAAGGCGAGGCGCCCCTGCTCGCCCGCGGCGGCGATGGCGGCGAGGGCGGCGTCGGTGCGGCTGCGGGCGGTGGCGGCGGTCATGGCGGGTGCGGGCGGTGGCGGACGGACGGCATCCTACACCGGCGGATTCGCCGCCGCGCGCAAACTTTCCTCTTGCACGTCGCCCGAGATCCGGCTTATACAGCGCGCCTCTTCCGGCGTGGCGCAGCGGTAGCGCAGCGGACTGTTAATCCGTTGGTCGTTGGTTCGAATCCAACCGCCGGAGCCAGCGCGGGTGTAGCTCAGTTGGTTAGAGCGCCGGCCTGTCACGCCGGAGGCCGCGGGTTCAAGTCCCGTCACTCGCGCCATTTTCCTTCCCCGACGATCACCCCGGGGCGGCCCGCCGCAGGTCGCGGGCCGTGAGGTGGACGTTGGCGTCCGCGTCGAGATTGCGGTCGACGATCCGCAGCTCCACCGCCTTCTCGAACACCGGCCGGTTCAGGCACACCAGTTCGACCGCCTCCTCGGGCTTCGGCGCATGGCCGGCCAGGGTCTGCAGGGCGCGCCGCGGCACGAACACGCGCCCCTGGTACTCCCCCAGCTCGACGCCGAACTCGACGGCGTCCGCCGCCTCGTTCCAGGCGGGGTCGTCGGGAAAACGGAACAACGGCATTGTGGCTCCTGACGGCGGATTCGGCCGGCGGCATCCCACGGCCGAAGGCCGCCCGGACGACGCGGCCAGTCTATCCCAGACCGGCCGCCCGCGCACCACGCCGCACGGAAGGCCGCCGGGAAGGCCGCCGGAAAGAAAGCGTCACGCCGGGCCCGACGCCTTCGTCACCTCGGCGATGCCGTCGAAGGCGTCGGCCCCCTCGCCGACCCGCAGGTCGTCGACGTAGATCGTCCGGCTGGCCGGGCCGGTGCTGGCCGGCCGCTTCCAATCGTACTTGTAGAGGCCGAACTTCAGGTAGGGGCCGGCGGGGTCGTTGAAGCAGTTCGCGCCCTTGACGTCGGCCACCAGCTTGCCGTCGCGGTAGAGGCGCAGGAAGCCGGCGCCGTCATGGTTCCAGCGGACGTTCCACACCCAGTCGGTCCAGGCGCCGATGGCGCCGTCGATGGGGCCGAGGTCGATCTGCTCGGAACGGTCGTAGCGCTTCTCGCCGTTGCCGATGGTGTAGCGGCTGGCGTCGGCCCGCACGATCAGGTTGAAGTGGGCGCGACCGTCGCGCGGCACCACCTGGAGCGCCACCGGCGGGTTGCGCCAGGGCTCGCCGGGGTCGGGGACGGAGTGGAACTGCATCAGCACGGTCTCGCTGCTGTCGGGCTCCGTCCATTCCTTCGGCATGAAGACGCGCAGACCGTACCAGTATTCGCCGCCCGCCTTCGCGAACATCCCGTCGTCGAAGGCCGGCGCCGGCAGGGCCACCGGCTGCAGCTCGGTGCGGTAGGCGTATTCGCCGGCGTAATGGTCGAGGACGATGCGCACCACCCGCTTCCCGTCCATCTCGACGATGCTGGAGGGATTGCCGGAGGTCTTGAAGCCCATCGCCTTCAGCCCGTCCGGGCGGGCGAAGTCGGACGCGAACAGCACGCCGCGGGCCGCATCCTGGGCCGCGACCTCGGTGCATTCCACCAGGATTCCCAGGACCGGCAGGGTGGCCAGCATGGCCTTGCGAAGAGCTTTGCGGCGGTCGGACATGACGTCGGTCCCCCTCTTTCGATACGACGACAAGGGATGCCGCCATGCTATCCGCCGCCACGCCCCGCCGGCAGACGGGCAAGCCGGCGACCCCGATTGCCCTGGCGCCGGCGCCGACGGATCACCCCCGAAGGCGGCGTTCGAGACGCCGGTGGTGGTGGAGCAGCCACAGGCCGGTCCCCGCTCCGGCGGCCGCGCCGAGCACACTGGCGGCGGCGTCGGTCAGGGACGGCGAGCGGCCGGGGACCACGGACTGGACCGCCTCGATCGCCACCGCCAGCAGGACCAGCGACGCCCACCCCGCCACCGTCTGGCGGCGGCCCACCGAACCGACCGTCATGCCGACGCCGAGGACGGCGAAGGCGGCGGCGTGGACCAGCTTGTCCACCCCATGCGCCGACGGCGGCGCCAGCTGCGGCAGGGCGGCGCCGACCAGCACCAGGGCCGACAGGGGCAGCAGCAGCCGGCGGGCGCCGCGCCGCAGGGTGCCGAGGGCGGGCAGCGCCGCTCCGCTCATCGGCCGGCCAGCAGGACGGCCAGCGCGGCCAGCACCCCGGTCGCCGCCCAGAGCAGCGCCCCCGGCCCCACCCAGAGCCCGAAGAACACGGCGGCCGAGGCCAGCGCCAGCGTCAGCACCAGGATGCGGGCGGCGGGTGAACGCAGGGCCAGCGCGCCGGCCGGCGGGAAAACCAGGCTCACGGCCGCGATCAGCGCACGGTTCATGTCTCTTCCCCTGCTCTGCACTCATGCCTTGGCCAGTCCGGCCGGACCCTTGAGGTGCTCGGCCAGCCGCATGGTCAGGGCGATCAGCATCATCGTCGGCCCGGAGTAGCCGGCGGTCGGGAAGACCGAGCTGCCGGCGACGTAGAGGTTGTCGACGCCATGAACCTTGAGGTCGCCGTCCACCACGCCGTCCTCCGGCCGCTCGCTCATGCGCGTCGTGCCGATGTGGTGGAAATGGCCGTGCACGCCGCGCTCGACCATCTCCGGGGTGATCGGCTCGAGCTGGAAGCGGCCCAGACCGAGCGCGCTCATCTCCGCCGCCACCAGTTCCGCGCCCTCGCGGAACGTGCGGTAGTCGAGGTCGTTGAGCTGCCAGTCCAGATGCGCCGGCCGGCTGCCGACGGCGTCGCGGCGGTCGGCGAGGACGACGCGCGAGTTCGGGTTGGGCGCCTGCTCGATGCGGTGCTCCAGCACGTAGTAGGGGGCATCGCCCTCGGGCGGCCAGATCTTGCCGGCGACGGCGTCGACGGCGCCCGGCAGGTTGCCCAGCACGTCGGCGAGATCCTCCAGGAAGACCGGATCGAACGGCTCCCAGAACGCGTCCTTGATGCGGCCCATGGCGGCCCGCACCGCCTCGTTCTCCTCCGGCGGCATGAAGCGGCAGTAGTATTGCAGGATGCCGCGCTCGCGCATCGCCGCCTCGGACAGGCCGATGTTGGCGTTGACGTTGATGGACGCCATGTAGCCGGCGTCGTAGATCGCCGGAAAGCGTCCCGGCGCCGGGATGAAGACGCCGGCGGCGACCTGCGCGTGCTCCATGAAGTAGCGGCCGACGTGGTCGTGGCGGTTGCCGACGCCGTACGGCACCACGTCGTCGGAATCGAGCAGCAGCCGGGCGTTCTCGATGGCGTGGCAGGCGAGCACGACGACGCGGGCCCGCACGGTGGCGGTGGCGCCGTCGAGGGTGCGCACGGTCAGCCGCTCCACCCGCCGCCCGTCGGCGTCCAGGCCGACGTTGGTGACGTTGGCGTGCAGCAGCACCTCCAGGTTGGTCTGCCGCTCCAGCGCCTCGCGGTAGAGCTGGCGGAAGCGCACCTTCTGACTGATCTGGAAGACCTTGGTCAGCAGCCGCTCGCTGTGGCGCTCCATCAGCGCGCCGTCCGGCAGGCCGCGGGCGCGCAGCTGGTAGGCCGGATCCCAGCCCTCCGGCCGCAGATCCAGCATGTCGGCGGCGCGCTCGATGTAGGGCATCATGGCGTCGAGGCCGAGCGGCCAGGCCGGCACGCCGAGCTCGGGCCGGCCCTCGTGGTCGATCGGGTCGTTGGGCCGGCAGTAGCCGCCCCAGTGGTTGGTGGTGCCGCCGAAATAGCGCAGCCGGCAGGCCGTCAGGTCGTAGTAGGGCAGCCCGAGGTTGGCGCCGCGGTAGAGTCCCTGGGTCTGGCCGTCGATGTCGAGGCCGCCGCTCTCCAGCAGCAGCACGCGCACCGGCGCGTCGGCGAGCTGCATGGCGAGCGTCATGCCGGCGGCGCCGGCGCCGACGATGCAGAGGTCGGCGTCCAGGGTCTCCGGCAGGCCGTCGGTGAGGGCGTCGCGGAACCGGCTCATGCGAGGGGCACCTCCGTCAGCGGCCGCTCCGGCGGCCGGCGGACCGCGTCCGGCCAGCGCTCGGCCGCGGCGAGGCAGAGCGCGCTCTCCAGCTCCGACAGGCGCAGCCCGTCGATGCGGACGATGCGGCCGGCCAGGAAGTCCTCGGCGATGGCGAGGCGCACGGTCTCGGCGGGGTTGCCCAGGCGCTCGCCCGGCAGGGCGGCGAGCCGCCGCTCCTGGCGGTCCATCAGCGCCTCGGCGGCCTCGTCGCCGAGGCGGGCGCGCAGCCAGGCGCCGAAGGAGGCGAAGGCGCGGCCGCCGCCCAGCGCCGCGGCGGTGGCCGGCAGGCGGGCGCCCACCGCGAACGCCACCCGCGGGCGGACGCCGCACAGCACGATGCCGGCCGCCGCTCCCGCCAGGGAGAAGAGAAGGCGGCGACGGGTCGGGGTCGTCTTGGGAATCACGCGCGTCACTCCCGGCTGAGGATGTACTGGACCAGGGCGTCGGCCTCGTCCGGCCGGTAGCCCTGGATCGCCATGTTGGTGCCCGGCAGGACGGCCTCCGGGTCTTGCAGGAAGCGTTTCAGGCGCTCGGCGTTCCAGGTGAAGCCGGCTTCGGCCGCCGCCTCGGAATAGGGATAGTCGCGGGCCTGGCCGGCCTCGCGGCCGACGATGCCCACCAGGTGCGGGCCGACGCCGTTGTTGCGCTTGCGGATGTCGTGGCAGGCGGCGCAGGACTGGAACAGGCTGCGGCCCCTCTCGATCTGCGCCGGATCGAGCGCCACCTCCGGCTCGCGCGCGCAGGCCGCCGCACCCAGCAGCACCACGCCCAGCAGCGCCCGGCGAAGCCACGACGACGAGATGTTCGGCATGACGGGTCAGTCCTTGTTGACGGGATTTGGCGCAGGCACCCACCGGTTTTGGGGAGCGCGCGGCGGCGCATCAACGGACCGGAGAGGGTGGCCGGCCGATGCGGGCGGAGTACGCCGGGCGGACGCGCGGCCAGCACCACTTTGCTCAGGCCGGCACCGGCACCGCCTTCGGCGCCCCGGCGGTCGCCTCGTAGCGGGCGCGGCAGCGGTAGTACCAGCAGAGGTAGAAAGCCCAGGAGCCGAAATGGATCGACGTGTTCATGGTGAAGGCGTTGAGCTGCACCGGCACGCACATCCAGCCGAGGAAGTAGGCGCCGAGCAGCGCCGGCCGCCACGCCTCCGGCGGCGGCAGGCGGCGCGCCGTGCGCAGGCTGTAGACGATCACGAACCCGCTCAGCAGCACCGCCAGCGAGCCGCCGAGGATGCCGAACTGCATGAAGGCGCCGTAGAGGCCGAGGTCGGTGATGTTGACCGACAGCGCTAGGCTCTCGGCCAGCACGTTGTTGCGGGTCGCCGTCGCCGACATCATGCCGAAGCCCAGACCATAGGTCTCGGCGAAGTACTCCGAATAATGGTCGAAGGTGTGGAAGCGGACGGCGACGTTGAGCTCGCGCGACTCCAGCAGGTCGTCGCGGAACAGCATCTCGATGTACTCGTGCATGATCAGCGGCACCACCATGGCGCCGATCAGCAGCACGGTGGCGCGGACCAGGAACGACTTGGTCTCGAAGCTGCGGCGGTCGACCGCCAGCAGGACGATCATGCCGATGCCGGTCGCCATCATGCCCTGGCGGCTCTGCACCACCGCCTCCTGCAGGGCGAGGCAGCCGAGCAGCGCGGCACCGGCGGCGATCTTCCAGTGCAGCGGCACGGTCGGCACCAGCAGCACCGCGAACATGGCGAGCGAGGCCAGGAAGAACTCGTACTTCATGATGACGATGCGCGACACGTCGATGCCGAAGATCGAGCGGCGCGCGTACCACGACAGCGCGTCCCACAGGCCGAAGCGGTAGATCGCCATCAGCGCCGCGGCGATCAGGCCGCCGGCGATCAGTCCCCACAGCACCTCGCGGTCGTTGAAGCGCAGCGCCATCAGGATGTAGACCTGCAGGATCGGCATGTAGACGTAGTGGGCCGGCAGCCAGTCCTTGAGCGGCTTCGGATAGAACAGCGTGTTGGCGAACAGCGAGACGACCAGCATCGTCGCCAGCAGGATCAGCGGCCACAGGGCGAACGGGTGGCGGAACAGCTCGCCCCGGTGGATCAGGAACGCCAGGCTGGCGAGGCCGCCCGCCGTCACCAGCGCCGACCCGCCCTGGCGGAACAGGACGTCGTCGACCCCCCAGACGACCGCGAACAGTTCCGCGTAGTAGAGCGACATCAGGATGATCAGCCCGACCCGCCACCACGACAGGCCGCCGCGGTCGAAGCGGCGGGGCGCGTCCGGGTCGATGGGCGTGACGTACGCAGGCTGCGGCATGGCGCTCCCCTCCGGTCAGGCGACCGAGGTCTCGGGATGGCGGGAGATCGGATGGACGTCGTAGCGGACCGACAGGCCGGGCGGCGCCACCAGCCCCAGCAGCACCAGCCAGGGCGCGAACAGCCGGGTGCCGGCCCATTCCGGCCCCTTCCCCTGGCGGGCGCTGCGCACCGCGTCGACGGTGAGCAGGGTCAGCGCGGCGGCGGCCAGCAGCGGCACCCCGGCGACGAGCGCCACCAGGGTCGCCCCCTGCAGGGCGCCGCCCATGAAGACGCCGCGCTCGCGCCGGACCACCGCCGCCAGCCCCTTGGGGTTGGCGAGGTTCTTGCGCACGAGACGGCCCAGGCTGCGCGGACGCATGTCGCGGTAGAAGTCGAGCCGCCGCTGCGGCGAGAAATAGTAGTGGGTGAGGTGCAGCGCCATGCAGTCGGGGATGCGCAGCAGGCGCGCCCGACGGCTGAGGCGGATGGCGAAGTCCCAGTCCTCGCAGATCTTCTGCGCCTCGTCGTAGCGCAGCGTCGCCGTGCGCGCCGCCGGACCGAGCAGCAGCGCCCCGCCGCTCAGCCGAACCAGGTCCGGCCCGCCCGGGGCATGGCGCCAGATCTGCTCGCCCTCCGGGCGGTTCTGCGCGTCGAAGCGCTGTTCGCGCAGCGACCCGACGATCGCCTCGGCCTCGCCGCGCAGGATGCGGCCGACGGCGGCGGCGATGAAGTCCGGGTTGAGCACCATGTCCCCGTCCAGCATCATCAGGAAGCCGTCCGGGGCGTGGGCCAGCACCACGTTGCGCGCCGCCGCCGCGTTGGCCCGCCCCTCGATGCGGTAGACCAGGGTGTCCCGGCGCGCGGCGGCGAAGGCGGTCATGGTCCCGGTGGTGCCGTCGTCCGACGCGCTGTCCACCAGGACGAGGCTCAGGTCGCCCGCGAACGCGCCTTCCGGCGGCAGAGAGCGCAGGCAGTCCTCCAGGAACGGCAGACCGTTGCGGGCGATGACGCCGATCGTCAGCCGCTGTCCCGCCGGAATGCAATCGGCGACCGCCGCCCAGCCGGCGCCGGGCACGGCGTCGCGGATGCCGGTCATGGGTTCCGTTACAACGTCCATGATGTTCCCTGCTCGGATGGTTTCGGCTCCGACCCCCTTCGGGCGCGCGGCCCGGAGGGCGATCCGGACGCTCAGCTCGTGTAGTAGCGGTAGGAGGTGCGCTGCGACACCGCGGCGTCGCCGTAGCCGTAGAGCGAGTGGCGCTTGGCCTCGACCTGCGAGAGGACGACGCCCGTCACCCGCGCCCCGGCGTCGTAGAGCTGGTCCAGCGCGTAGCGCGCCACCCGCGGCGCCGTCTTGCGCCAGCGCACCACGAACATGCAGTGGTCGACCACCATCGCCAGCGCCCGGGCGTCGGCGACCGGGACCACCGGCGGGGTGTCGATCAGGATCAGGTCGTAGTGCTGCTGCACGGTGGCGAGCATCGAGGTCAGGACGTTGGGCCGCAGGATGTAGGGCGTGTGGTTCATCTCCTTCAGCATCGCCGAGAGGCGGCTGGCGGCGACCACGTGGGCGCCCGAGGCGCTGTCCTCCTGCACCACCGGCGCCAGCGGGTTGTCCTCCGGCAGGAGATGGCTCTTGGGGTCGATCAGGTAGCGGCTGCCGATCAGGTTCTCGACGTTGGGACGGCGCAGGTCGGCGTCGATGACCAGCACGCGCTGCCCCTGGGCGGCGACCTGGCGGGCGAGCGAGACGACGAGCGTCGACTTGCCCTCCTTGGGCACCGAGGAAGTGACCATCACCGACTTCCCGTCGCCGGTGCGCTGCTGCTCGATCTGCAGGGTGGTGTAGATGCTGCGCAGGGATTCGGCGTAGGCCGACACCGGTTTGTCGACGACGTAGCGGGCGCGCGAGGAGGCGCTGGCCAGCTTGCCCGGCACCTTCGGCACCAGCCCCAGCGGCACGGCGTTGAGGGCCGACTTCACCTCGTCGGTGCTCATCACGCCGTTCTCCAGCAGCTCGGCCAGGACCACCATGACCAGCCACAGGGCGATCGCCACCACCAGGGCGCCGCCGGCCAGCAGCTTGCGGTTGGGGCCCGACGGCAGGGACGGCACGGCGGCCTTCGACAGCACCCAGGCGTCGGGCTGCTCGACGGCGAGGCGCTCCTGGGCGTTGAGCTGCTCCAGGTACTGGTTCAGCAGGGCGGTGTTCGACTCGGCCTCGCGCTGCATGCCGCGCATCTCGACCTCGGCGCTCTTCATCTGCGCCAGATCCCCCTCGAGCCGGTCGAGGGCCTCCTTCAGGGTCGCGGCGCGGCGCCCGGCCACCTGGGCGTTGCTGCGCGCGGCGGAGACGGCGTTGGACGCCTCGGCCTGGATGCGGCCGGCGAGCGACGAGACCTCGGCGCGGCTGTTGACCACCGCCGGGTGCTGCGGGCCGTAGTTGCCGCCCAGCTCGGCGAGGCGCTGGCGGGCCGCCGTGTCGCGCTCCAGCAGGCCGGCGGTGTTGGGGCTGCCCAGCATCTCCAGCACGGCGCGGGGGCCGCGCTGGTTCATCGCCGACTCGATCTCGCGCTGGCGCGCCGCGGCCGTCTCGTACTCGGCGCGGGCGGACACCAGTTCGGTGCTGACGGTGGAGATCTGCTCGGCGATCAGGGACGCCGTGCGCGCCTCGACGATGCCCTTGCCGGCCCGGTACTCCTCGATCCGGTGCTCGAGGTCGGCGATGTGGGTGCGCAGCTCGCCGACCCGGTCGCGCAGCCAGGAGGTCGCCGTCTCCTTGGCCTCCAGCTTGGATTCGAGCTGCTGGGTCAGGTAGAGGTCGGACAGCTCGTTGACGACCCGCGCGGCGATGACCGGGCTCTCGGAGCGGAACTGCACGGTCAGCACCCGCGATTCGCGCAAGGGGGCGACCATCAGCCGCTCCTGGAAGCGCGGCAGCACCTCGGCCTCGATGATGTCGCCCGGCGCCTCGGGCGCCGGCTCGCCGAGCGGCTCGAAGCCCAGCGTGACCAGCACCGGCGAGGCGAGGTCGCGCCAGCTCGGCAGCTCCGGCAGCGCGAAGGGCAGGATGCTGTCCTCCTCCACCGGGATCAGCGGGTTGAACTCCGGCCGCTCGGCCAGGCCGAGGTTGTCGACGGCGCGCCGGGCCAGCCGGTCGGACGTCAGGATCTGCATTTCCGTCTGCAGGGTCTGCACGTCCGTCATCACGTTCTGCGCCATCTCCACCGGCTTGACGACGATGGTGCCCTGGGCGGTGTAGTGGGTCTTCAGGCCGGCGATCATCAGGATCGCCGGCACCAGGACGAACAGGATCGGAATGATCGCCAGCCACAGCCGGCGGCGCAGGATCAGCAGCAGCTCGTTGAACGTGATGGTGCGGGTTCCGCCCCACAACCAATGCTCCTGGCTTTCGCCGTAGGACGCGGTGCGTCGTGACACGTGGTTCATGTTCGAGATCCCGTCCGATGAATATTGTCTTGCTCGACGCCGCAGGGCAGCGGAAGCGGGCATCTATCCGGACAATGGCGGCGGCGCCGGCCCTTGCCGAGCGCGCCGACGGCTACTCGCTCTTTGGCGGGACGCCGCCCCGTCCGAAGTATCTCCAGGGGCATGGCCGGCCTCACGAGGTGCGGTGGCGCCGGCCGATCATGCGCATCAGCGCCTCGCGCTCCATCAGGCTGAAGGGCCACAGCAGCAACGCCAGCAGGCCGAACAGCAGCACCGGCAGGGCGGCCGCCAGCATCTCCGAGAGCGACCCCGCGTGGCCGATGCCGGGCAGCGCCAGCAGGGTGACCGCCAGGGTCACCCCGGCGGCGGCGAACAGCCGGGCGAAGGCGCCGACGTCGAAGCGGTAGGGATAGCCGCGCCGGTAGAGGGCGGCGATGATGACGACGTGCGACAGCACCTCGCCCACCAGCAGCGCCACCACCAGCCCGTCCGCCCCCATGCCCATCGCCACCAGGACCAGGGCCAGCGGCAGCGCGACGATGCTGGCGAGCGAGCCGGCGGTGGTCAGCTCGGGGCAGCCGAGGATGTTGGTGACCAGCGACAGCGCCACGCGGTGGCTCTGCGCCACCAGGAAGAGGGCGAAGCCGACGGCCACGCCCCAGGAATCGCCGTATTTGCCGCCGGAGATCAGCTCCATGATGGTGTCGCCGTAGGCGACGGTAAGGATGACCAGCGGCAGGAGGACGATGAGGTTGGCCTTGTAGAGGAACTGCACCCGCTCCAGCAGGCGGTCGAAACGGTTGTCCATGCTGTAGGCGGCGACGATCGACGGCCGCGCCACGGTGAACAGCAGCGAGATCGGCAGGTAGCGGCGGATCTGCTCGGCGAAGGTGCGGCAGAAGCCGAAGCCGGCCACCGCCGCCGGGCTCAGCATCGAGGTGCCGACCAGCATCAGGGTGTTGGCGCTGGCGAGGCTGGAGATGAGCTGGGCGGCGTAGTTGTGCCCGGCGATGGCGAACACCTCGCGCAACGGCGGCACCCGCCAGCCCTCGGCCGGAGGATGGTCGCCGAGATGGCGGAAGGCGTAGACGGCGAGCTGCACCAGCGCCAGGACCAGCGACACCGCCGACGCCACGACGTCGGCCGTCACCACCTCGGCCAGGGTGAGGCCGTCCTGCATGGCGTAGAGCACCAGCCCGGCGAACAGGGCGCCGCGCACGGCGGCGTTGACCTGCGACTGCCCCTGCAGCAGCAGCGGCTCGAAGATCTCGCCGCGCATCGAGCGGACCAGCGCCTCCATGAACAGCACCAGGAGGTAGAGCTCCAGCACGTCGATCCACTGCGGGATGCCCAGCAGGTCGGCCTCCAGCCCGAGCAGCGCCCAGCCCAGCAGCGCCAGCAGCGCCAGCGACGCCACCCGGCCGCCCAGCAGCGTCAGGATCAGCAGGCCGAGCTGCCGCCCGCCGGCGTGGATGCGGAACTCCGGCAGGTACTTGGCGCTGACCCAGTCGAGCCCCAGCCCGGCGTAGGTGATGGTCAGGCTGAGCGCCGACAGCAGCAGGGCGTAGACGCCGAACTCGGCGACGCTCAGGCCGCGGGCGGCCAGCACCATGGCGGCCATGGTCAGGCCGGCCGAGACGAAGCGGCCGCAGACCAGGGACAGGAATCCCCGGCGCACCGCCTTCAACGAATAGAACTCCGCGCGCACCGCGTCCTCGCGTTGATCGTTGACCCGAAACCGATCCGCCGAGGCGGATCCCCCGCTCCAGGGGCCGTCCGCCCTCAGTGGGCGACCAGCACCTCGTCCAGCGGCTTGCGGTGGGAATGGGCCACCGACAGGCGCTCGGGCAGGTGGCCGACGGCGATCATCATGATCACCACCTCGTTGTCGGGAATGCCGGCGGCGGCGCGCATGGCGCGGTCGGTCTCCTTGACCACGCTCCAGTTGAGCATGCAGGTGCCGAGCCCCAGGGCGTGCAGGGCGTAGACCAGCGACATGGCGAACAGGCCGCCGTCGATCCAGCACTGGAAGCGCTCGCCGACGCTGGTGAAGTGCTGCAGGTCGGCGGTCACCACCAGCAGCTTGGAGGCCTGGTCGCCGAAGCCGCGGTTGCCGTTCTGGAAGCTCAGCACCCGCGCCTTCTGCGCCGGCTCGGAGAAGGCGTGCACCTTCCAGGCCTGGCGGTTGCACACCGACGGCGTGCGCTGCGCCATGCGCACGGCGCGCGCGACGGTCTCCATGGCGACCTCCTCGCCGGAGAACTGGCGGACGCTGTGGCGGGTGGCGAAGAACGCCTCGGGGTCGGCCGGGGCCGCGGCGGCGACGGCGGCGCGCGCGACGGCGATGGTGCCGCCGCTGGCGCCGTCGCCGGGCGGCCGGCCGCCGCCGAAGCGGACCAGGGCGGCGTCCACCTCGGGAAAGCTCAGGCCGTGGCCGAGGCTGAAGGCGCGATAGGCGGCCAGCGTGTCGATGCCGGCGCGCGCCGTGCCGTCGACGCCGTGGCGCGCGACGTAGCGGTCGAGCAGGGAGATCAGCAGGCGGACCGCGTCCTGGCCGAAGCCGGGCCGCGGCTCCTTCAGCGCCAGCCCCTTCTCCAGGCGGTGGTAGTTGAGGGTCACCAGGGCGGCGAGCTGGGTCTTCGTCAGCTCCTCGCGCCCGGCCGACGACCAGCGCAGGTAGCGGCGCAGGTCGTACAGGCCGTTGCCGGCCAGGGCCAGCACCGTGCGCGTGCGCCGGTGCGTCTCGACGAGCCGCCGCATCGCCCCGGAAGGCAGCAGCCGGGCGAGCACCGCCCGCTTCCGGGACATCGGCGGCGACAGCGCGGTCACGGTGGCGACGTTCTGCGACATGGGCTCCTCGAACGATGCGGGACGACGGATGCGGCGATGGACCGGGACCGCGGCCCCGCGGCATCGCCCGCGTCCGCCGATCCCGGCTCGTGGTTGAGGATGGGGATTGGCGGCGGCGGGCGTCGGACGGCTTCGGTGGTAGGGACGCGATCAACGGCAGTAGGCCACCCGCCCCGAACGGCACAGGCCTCGGCCGGGGGGCGCGCGAACGTTCGGCCGGGTCCTCCCCCGAAAGAGTCGCCGACGTCCCGTTCCGGCGCGGCGCCGACCCAAGGGGCGATGCTTCTTCCGGGCGCTTCGCCGGGCCGCGACGCGGCGGCTACCCTGACGCCCAACCGATCACCAGCCGAGAGGAAGACGGGTGACTGCGCAGACGCCGCTCCGCATCTACCTGACGGGCCACCGCACGTTCGCCAACCACGGCTGCGAGGCGCTGGTGCGCTCCGCCGTGTCCCTGTTCCGGACGGCGTTCGGCCCGGTCGAGGTCCTGGTCCCCTCCGACGACCCGGCCCAGGACGCCCGCTTCTGGCCGAACGCCGCCGCATCGGGGGTGCGGTTCGTGCCGGCGGTCGATCCGCCGGGGCTCTACCGCTGGTGGCACCGCGCCGCCCGCGTCGCGCCGGGCTGGAACCGCCTGCCCTGGCCGCCGATGCCGCTGTCCGACGCCGCCCGCCGCGCCCTCGGCGAGGCCGACCTGGTGGTGTCCACCGGCGGCGACAACTACACCCTCGACTACGGGCCGGTGTCGCTCTACGGCCAGGCCGGGCTCGACGGGGCGGCCATGGACCGCGGCATCCCGACCGTGCTGTGGGGGGCCTCCGTCGGCCCGTTCGAAGGCTGCCCCGGCGCCCCGGAGGCCATGCGCCGCCACCTCAACCGCTTCGACGCCGTGGTCGTGCGCGAGACGGTGAGCCGCGACTACCTGCAGCGCCTGGGCGTCGAGGAGCGGCTGTCGCTGTCGGTCGATCCCGCCTTCCTGATGACCCCGGAGCCGGTGGCGGTGACCGACTTCTGGCCCAAGGAGGGCGGTGCCGGCACGGTGGCGCTCAACCTCAGCCCGATCATCCGGCGCTACCACGCCGCGCGCAACCCCGGCGTGCCCATGGAGGACGACGTCGGCGCCTTCGTCCACGACCTCGTCGACAAGGGCCACGGCGTGCTGCTGCTGCCCCACGTCGTCAGCCCCGGCGGCGGCAACCCGGCCAAGTGCGACCACGCCTTCCTCAGCCAGCTGCTGGCCCACACCGGCGGGCGCGGCGGCCGCATCACCTTGGCCCCGCGCACCCTCAACGCGCCGCAGCTCAAGCACGTGCTGTCGCGCTGCCGCTTCATGATGGGCGGGCGCACGCACGCGACGATCGGCGCGCTGTCCAGCGGCGTGCCGACCATCTCGATCGCCTACTCCGTCAAGGCCAAGGGCATCAACCGCGACCTCTTCGGCGACGAGCGCTACGTGCTCGACGGCGCCAGCCTCGACCGCGCCAGCCTGCACGCCGCCTTCGCCCGTCTGATCGACGACGAGGGCGCCATCCGCCAGCGCCTGGCCACCCGCAAGCCCCACTGGCCGGACGCGCTGGACGCGGCCCTGGAGCGCGTGCGCGAGGCGCTGGAGCGCCGCCGGTCTCCGGTCGTGGCGGTCGCCGCCGAATAGGCAGAGGCCGCCCGGCGGCGCAACGGCGGCCGGAGATCGCCCTCTTCCGGAACGGGGGAGGGCGCCGCGCGCCCAAGCCCGAACAGTCCCGCCGACACGAGGCCCGAGATCCGCCGGGATTACCTCGGCGGATTGGTCTTTATCATCTTCATTTCCAGAACATACACCACGATTACTTTCGTATCATTGGCGTCATTCCAAAGATACATTGCAGCCCTCCGGGCAGAACCCAACTACGGTCGTGTCGACGACACGACGAATTTCCTGAGGCCACGGTCGCCACAACCGGTGGAGAGTTTGGATGAAAGTGCTGATCGTCTTCGGCACCCGGCCGGAGGCCATCAAGATGGCCCCCCTCCTGAAGCGGATCGAACGCGAGCCGGGGCTGGAGCCGCTGGTCTGCGTGACCGCCCAGCACCGCCAGATGCTCGACCAGGTGCTCAGCCTGTTCGACATCAAGCCCGACTACGACCTTGACGTCATGCGCGACGGCCAGGGCCTGTGCTACATCACCTCCGCCGTCCTCAACGGCATCCTCGAGGTGATCCAGGACTGCAAGCCGGACCGCGTGCTCGTCCAGGGCGACACGACGACGACCATGGCGGCGGCGCTGTCGGCCTTCTACGCCCGCGTGCCGGTCGGCCACGTCGAGGCCGGGCTGCGCACCGGCAACCTCATGTCGCCCTGGCCGGAGGAGCTGAACCGCAAGCTGGCGAGCTGCATCGCCGACATCCACTTCGCGCCGACCGCGGTGTCGCGCGACAACCTGCTGCGCGAGGGCGTCGACGCGGCCAAGGTGGAGGTCACCGGCAACACGGTGATCGACGCCCTGCTCTACGCCGTCGGCATCATCGAAGCCGATCCCGCCCTGCGCGCCGATCTCGACGCCCGCTTCCCCTTCCTCAACGAGGCGGAGAGCCAGGGCCGGCGGATCGTCCTGACCACCGGCCACCGCCGCGAGAACTTCGACGGCGGGCTGGAGCAGGTGTTCACCGCGCTGTCCTGGCTGGCCGAGCGGCCCGACGTCTCGGTGGTCTTCCCGGTGCACCTCAACCCGAACGTCCAGAAGGCCGCCCAGGAGATCCTGAAGGGGCGGAACAACGTCCACCTGATCGCGCCGCAGGAGTACCTGCCCTTCGTCTATCTGATGAAGCGCGCCCACCTGATCGTCACCGACAGCGGCGGCGTCCAGGAGGAGGCCCCCTCGCTGGGCAAGCCGGTCCTG
Source organism: Azospirillum sp. ST 5-10 (assembly GCF_051225715.1). NCBI lineage: Bacteria > Pseudomonadati > Pseudomonadota > Alphaproteobacteria > Rhodospirillales > Azospirillaceae > Azospirillum > Azospirillum sp. ST 5-10. The sequence continues at coordinate 51,968 of NZ_JBPJSP010000035.1, read as the reverse complement.
GTCACCCGCGACACCACCGAACGGCCCGAGGCGGTGACCGCCGGCACCGTCGAGCTGGTCGGCCCCAACGCCGAGGCCGTCGTCCGCCACGCCACCCGCCTGCTGGACGACGCCGAGGCCTACCGGCGCATGAGCCGTGCCCACAATCCCTATGGCGATGGTCGCGCCTGCGACCGCATCGTTGCGAGGTTGCTCCATGAAGTCCGTCAGTAAGGTTTCCGTCATCGGCCTCGGCTACATCGGCCTGCCCACCGCGGCCGTGTTCGCCGACCGCGGCGTCGAGGTGACCGGCATCGACGTCAACCCCAGCGTGGTGGACAGCATCAACGCCGGCGAGCCGCACATCGTCGAGCCGAACCTCGGCGCGCTGCTGCGCCGGGTGGTCGAGGCCGGCAAGCTCAGGGCGTCCACCGAGGTGGCCCCGGCCGACGCCTTCATCATCGCCGTCCCCACCCCCTTCCAGGAGGTGGAGGGCCACCACTGGCCCGACCTCACCTACGTCGAGAAGGCGGCGCGCGCCGTCGCCAAGGTGCTGAAGAAGGACGACCTGGTGATCCTGGAGTCGACCTCGCCGGTCGGCACCACCGAGCGCATGTGCACCTGGATGGCCGAGGAGCGGCCCGACCTCTCCTTCCCCACCCAGAAGGGCGAGATGTCGGACATCCGCGTCGCCCACTGCCCGGAGCGCGTGCTGCCCGGCAAGATCCTCGACGAGGTCGTGAACAACGCCCGCGTCATCGGCGGCATCACCCGCAAGTGCGCGCAGCAGGCGCTGCAGCTCTACAAGATCATCTGCGAGGGCGAGTGCCGCCCCACCACCGCCCGCACGGCGGAGCTGGCGAAGCTGACCGAGAACGCCTACCGCGACGTCAACATCGCCTTCGCCAACGAACTGTCGGTGATCTGCGACCGGCTGAAGATCAACGTCTGGGAGCTGATCAAGCTCGCCAACCTGCACCCGCGGGTCAACATCCTGCGGCCCGGGCCCGGCGTCGGCGGCCACTGCATCGCCGTCGACCCCTGGTTCATCGTCGACAGCGCGCCGGACGAGACGCGGCTGATCCAGGCCGCCCGCAAGGTCAACGACGACAAGCCGGACTTCGTCTGCGCCAAGGTCGCCGAGCGGGCCCGCCTGCTGAAGGAGCCGGTGATCGCCTGCCTCGGCCTGTCCTACAAGAAGGACGTCGACGACCTGCGCGAGAGCCCGGCGGTGCACATCGTCGAGTGCCTGGCGAAGGAGAACGTCGGCAAGCTGCTGGTGGTCGAGCCGCACATCTCCAAGCTGCCGTCGGAACTGGCCGAGCTGGGGCTGGAGCTCACCGACTTCGACGCCGCGCTCGAACAGGCGAACCTGGTGGTGCTGCTGGTCGATCACATGAGCTTCACCTACGTCGACCGCGATCTTCTGAAGGACAAGTTCGTCATCGACACCGTCGGCGTGTGGTGACGGGCAGCGACCGGCGAAGGAGGCGACCATGACGAGCGTTACGGGGGCGAACGACATCCGGCTCCGCGAGCTGCTGGAGCGCTTCGGCGTGCCGCAGCGGCGGATGCGGTTCCTCGGGGTGCCGATGGACCCGCTGGACATGGAGGAGACGGTCCGCATCATCGACGCGGCGATCGCCGAGGGCGTGTGCCTGAAGCACGTCGTCGTCAACGTCTCCAAGCTGGTCAACATGCGCTCCGACCCGGCGCTGCACGCCGACGTGGTGGACAGCGACCTCATCAACATCGACGGGCAGGGCGTGGTGTGGGGGGCCCGGCTCGCCGGCTGCCCGGTGCCGGCGCGGGTCGCCGGCATCGACCTGATGGACCGTGTGCTGGCGCTGTGCGCCACCCGCGGCTACCGCCCCTACATCCTGGGGGCCAAGCAGGAGGTGCTGGAGCGCGCCGTCGTCAACATCGAGGCGCGCTACCCCACCTTGGAGTTCGCCGGCTACCGCAACGGCTACTTCAGCCGCGAGGACGAGGCGACCATCGTCGAGGAGATCCGGGCGTCGGGCGCCGACTGCCTGTTCGTCGCCATCTCCAGCCCGACCAAGGAACGCTTCACCCAGCAGTACCGCGAGCGGCTCGGCGTCAAGTTCCTGATGGGCGTCGGCGGCTCGGTGGACGTGATGGCCGGGATGACCCGGCGGGCGCCCGTGTGGATGCAGCGCGCCGGCATGGAATGGTTCTACCGCGTGCTGCAGGAGCCGCGGCGGATGTGGAAGCGCTACCTCGTCACCAACAGCCTGTACGCCGGCCTGCTGGCGCGCGAGGTGCTGCGGCCGCGGCGGCCGGCCGGCTCGCCGGGCGCCGACCCGGGCACGGCGTAGCCCGCCGCCTCCCCTGCTCTCGTCCCGGCCCCGCCGGGCGACGACGGACACCCCCTCTCCCGGCCCGGGAGCAGGGGGCTTTCCGTTGCCGCGGAACCGTGGGCGGGCGGTTCCGCCGACGGACCCGGGACCGGTCGCCGGGGGATCGGTGCCAGGTCTGGCAGCGCCTGGATCGCGGAAAAAAGCCCCCGGGCGGGTGCGCCGGGGGAGTTTGGTTCCGAACGTCTGCCGGCGGCCGGGCCAGGCGACGCGGCCGGCGGAAGAAGTCGTCGGCATTGTAATCCAACCATCGTTATGCGCAAGCGCGCATAACGATACGCGCGGGAGGCATCGCCTGTGGTCGTGCCAGTCCTCTCCCCCAGGGAAAGGGTTCGGCGGGGGGCCGTTGTGCTCGCACCTCCGGCGGCTGCGACACGGTTCCCACACGGCGAAGAAAACCCCCTCTCCCGCATGGGGAGAGGGGGTTCTGCCGTACCGCGCCGCCACGCCTGCGAATGCGCCGGCCCGGGGAAGAGAGGGGTCGCGAGGCCCACCGGCGACGCGCGTCCCCCGGCGATCACCCCGTGGTGAACCAGGAGTCGCTGATGTCGACGGCGCGGACGCCGGTGAGGGTCACCTGGTCGCCGGTGCTGAAGACGACGACCGCACCGGCGTCACCGTCGGCGATGGTCCAGGTCGTGCCGGCCGCGACCTGCAGGCGGTCGCCCTCGGCGCCGCTGAAGTCGGTGATCGTGTCCGCTCCGCTCAAGGGACCGAAGACGAAGGTGTCGGCGCCGTCGTTGCCCTCCATGGTGTCGTTGCCGAGGTTGCCGACGATGGTGTCGTTGCCGACGTTGCCGAACAGCAGGTCGTCGCCCTGGCCACCGAACAGCGTGTCGTCGCCCTGGCCGCCGAACAGCGTGTCGACGCCGAGTTGGCCGTACACCACGTCCGAGGCGAGCTGGCCGTAGAGCAGGTCGCTGTCCTGGCCGCCGAACAGGCTGTCGGCGTCCTGGCCGCCGAAGATGGTGTCGGCGCCCTGGTTGCCGTAGAGCGCGTCGGCGTCCTTGTTGCCGAAGATCTCGTCGTTGTCCTCGCCGGCGAACACCGTGTCCGCGCCGAGGCCGCCGAAGACGGAATCGTTGCCGATGTGGCCGACCAGCAGGTCGTCGCCGTCGCCGCCGAACAGCTTGTCGTCGCCATGGTTGCCGAGCAGAACGTCGTTGTCCCAGTGGCCGTAGAGCTGGTCGTCCTCGCTGCCGCCGTCGATCCAGTCGTTGCCGTAGCCGCCCTCCAGCGTGTCCCTGCCGACCGCCCCGGACAGCGTGTCGTCGCCGCCATGGCCCCAGAAATAGCTGTCGCCGGTCTCGCCTTCGGCGAGAGTCGTCCTGTCGATGAAGAGGTCGTTGCCCTCGCTGCCCTCGATCAGGTTGATCCGGACGATGGTGTCGCCGGCGGCGAACCCCTGGCTGTTGGCCGGGTTCTCCAGGTCGAGAACGACACCCTGCGTGCCGGCCGACGCGTAGGTCACCCGGTCGAAGGCGGTGTAGTCGGGGCCGCCGGTCATGAAGTCGGCACCGGCGCCGCCGTCGATGGTGTCGGAGGTGTCGCCGCCGTCGATGCTGTCGTCGCCGTCGCCGCCGTAGAGATAGTCGTTGCCCTGGTTGCCCGACAGCACGTCGTTGCCGCCGCCGCCGTCGACGTAGTCGTCTCCCGCCAGGGCGTCCACCACGTCGTTGTCGGCGTCGCCGATCAGGGTGTCGGCGCCGCCCGACGGCGTTCCGGCGACCGCCAGCACGTGCGGCCAGGCCTCGTGCCCGACGAAGGGGGACGCCGCGGTGATCGTCGCGGTCGCGTGGTCGAGCGACCAGCCCGCCCCCTGGGCGGCGTCGCCGACCGGCGTCGAGGCGGCGGCCACGGCCGTGTCGGTGGCCCGCGCCAGCCGCTCGACGAAGCGCCGCCCCGTCTCGCCTTCGGCGACCCGGCAGGCGTGGATCAGGATTTCTGTGCCCGGCGCCGAGGGCCAGTGGCGATCGGCCAGGGACGCCGCGTCGATCGCCGCGGCACCGAGGCGGACGCGCCCGGGTTCGCCGTGCGCCAGAAGGTGGATGGCCGCCGGCCGCGCGGCGAGCGCGCGGGCCAGCACGCCATGGGCGTCCTCGTCCGCGGACACCAGGATCGTCCGGACTCCCGGCCGGCGACGCTCGAGAAGATATGCCAGGTCCTCGAGAGCGGAGTCCGCAATCAGAAGCTCACGCACCGCCTTACCTCTCTTGCTCTTGTGGCACGCCGGACCACGGGCAGGCGTTGGGCCCGGGCGGCAAAACCCGTGACCGACAACGGGCCCCAAGCGACAGCCATGGCCGGAAAACGTGGTCAGTGTGCCGGGACGCGCTGCGTCGATAAACGCGGAAGAGGAGGTATACCCCCGAAGCCTCCAGCGACGATTCGATCGGTTCTTTCGGGTGTTTTCGCTCTATGACGGACTTTTTTGCTGACTGAGCATAGTGCTATGGGCCAAAGGAAGGCCGGCCGAAAAGGGGAGCCGTTCTTGACGTCGGGGGGATGCGGATCCGAAGAGGGAACGGTCGGCGCCGGCGCCGCGGCGGCCCGCCGGTCGCTTGGTGTTCCGACTGGCGGGAGACGGCATCTCCGCACTGGACGCAGGCCGGCGGGAGGATCATCATCGCGCGCCACCGCACGTAGCGGGGAACCGGCGGGGCGCAGGGCAGGACGGGATCGCATGACGAAGACGGACATGGCATTCGCCGAACGGAAGCTGTTTGTCGAGCGATGGGTGAAAGCGCCCCTCAAGGTCGCCTCGGTCACGCCGAGCGGCACCGAGCTGTGCCGCGCGATGGTCGAGGCCGCCGGCGCCGGCGCCGGGCAGCGGGTGGTCGAGCTGGGCCCCGGCACCGGACCGATCACCTCGGCGCTGCTGAAGGCCGGGGTCGAGCCGCGGGACCTGCTGCTTCTCGAGCTGGACGACGTCTTCGCCCGGCACCTGCGCGACCGCCACCCCGGCGTCACGGTGGTGGAGGGCGACGCCCGCCGCATCGGCCGCTTCGCCATCCGCGAAGGCTGGCACGGCTGCGACGCGGTGGTGTCCGGCCTGCCGCTGATCGCCCTGCCGCTCTCGGCGCAGATCCGCATCGCCCACGGCGCCTTCGAGGTGATGGGGCCGCACGGGGTGTTCGTGCAGCTCACCTATGGGCCGTTCTCGCCGCTGAACCCCGCGCTGGTGCGCCGGCTCGGGCTGGTCGCGCGGCGCTTCCGCTGGATCGCGCGGAATCTGCCGCCGGCCTCGGTGTGGACCTATCGCCGCCGCAACGCCCCGCCGATGAGCTGACCGGCCGGCGCGCCGAGTCGCGGACGGGCTGAGATCGATCAATGCGCCGGCGGCGGCGCCGGGGCACGGTGCGCTCCGTCCGCCCCCAGCCGAGCCGACCGATGCAGCCCTACGCCCGCCCCGCCCTGCTGTTCCTCGCCCGCCATCTCGCCGCCGGCCTGCTCGCCGGTCTGGCGTTCTGCCTGGGCATGCTGTGGTTCGACGTGGCCGGGCTCGGCACCCTGCTGCTGCGGTCCGACAGCATGGTGGTCGGCCTGTACCTGTTCATCGGCTCGGTCTGCTGCACCTTCGGCGGCGTCGCCATGGCGGTCGGCATCATGAACCTGGGCGATCACGCCGACCGGCCCGACCGCGAGCATTGAGGCGCCGCGCCGGCTCAGAGCGGCCGGCCCGGTTCCCAGTCCGGCGGCGCCAGGCGGAAGCCCTCGAAGCGGAAGGCCGGGGCGACGGTGCAGCCGACCAGGGTCCAGGCGCCGAGCGGTCGGGCGGCCTGCCACGCCCCTTCCGGCACCACCGCCTGCGGCCGCTCGCCGGCCAGCAGGTCCATGCCGAGGCGGACCGTCTCGACCGCCCCGCCCGCATCGGCGATGGCGAGTTCCAGGGGGCCGCCGCCGTACCAGTGCCACATCTCCACCGCGTCCACCGTGTGCCAGTGCGACCGCTGGCCGGCGCGCAGCAGGAAGTAGATGCCGGTCTTCGCGCCGCGGCCGCCGGCCGGATCGGCGTGCCGGTAGGTCTCGACGAAATGGCCGCCCTCGGGGTGCGGCTGCAGCCCGAGCAGGGCGATGATGCGGTCGGCGTCGAGCGTGTCGGTCATCCCCTCCCCCTCGTATCTCTCAGTTGCCGGCTCAGGCCGGCGGTGCCGTGCGCCGGGCGCTGTCGCGCTGGGCGGCGCGCCCGTACCAGGCGGCGAGCGCCGGACGGCCGGGCCGCCAGTCCTCCTGCCCCCAGCGGAAGTCGAGATAGCCGAGCGCCGCCACCACCGCCAGGGTGCCGATGGTGACCGCGTCGCCCAGCCGCGGCGCCTCGGCCTCCAGAGCGTCGCAGGCGCGCTGCATGGCGCGCCGCTGCCGCTCGATCCAGGCGGCCGAGCGCTCGCCCTCGGGCCGCATCGTCTCCAGCCGGCGCGCCACCGCCGCGTCGCACAGCCCGTCGCCGAGCGCCTGCAGGCGCAGCGCCGTCCAGCGCGCCGGGCCGGCGGCCGGGAACAGCTTCGCGCCGCCGTGCCGGGAGTCGAGATACTCGGCGATCACCGGGCTGTCGTAGAGCACGGTGCCGTCCTCCAGCGCGAGGGCCGGCACCCGCCCCAACGGGTTGTCGCGCGGCAGGTCCGTGTCGGGCGCCCAGGGGTCGGTGGCCACCGCGGCGATGTCGGCCTCCAGGCCGCACTCGATGGCCACCATCATCACCTTGCGCACGTAGGGCGAGGTGGCGCTCCAGCGCAGCGTCATCATGGTCCGGCTCCTTGGCTTGATCGGCCGGGTGATTAGAGCCCAGGCGCCGCGCCCTGGCAACCGTGCGGCGGGCGGCGGCGCCGTCACTGGGCACTGGCGTCGCGCCCGGGGGTGGGGCATAAGACGGCGGCGGGACGACCGATGCGGCGGCGTCGCCCCCGTCCGTCTTCATGCCGAGAGTTTCCCTCCGTGTCCGAGCGCACCCGGCCCAAGCTGCTCTACCTCGTCACCGAGGACTGGTATTTCTGGTCGCACCGCCTGCCCATGGCGCGCGCGGCCCGCGACGCCGGCTTCGACGTCGCCGTGGCGACCCGGGTCGACGCCCATGGCGAGCGCATCGCCGCGGCCGGATTCCGTGTGGTGCCGCTGGACTGGCGCCGCCGCTCGCTGAACCCGGTGGGGGCGCTGTCCTCGGTGGCCGAGATCGCCGCCCTGTACCGGCGCGAGCGCCCGGACATCGTCCACCACGTGGCGCTGAAGCCCGTGCTGCTGGGCGGTCTGGCCGCCGCCCTGGCCGGCGTGCCGGCGGTGGTCAACGCCCTGACCGGCCTCGGCTCGACGTTCGGCAAGGGAAGCGTCAAGGCGCGCCTCGCCGGCGCCGTGGCCCGGCCGCTGCTGCGCCAGGTGCTGAAGCGGCCGAACAGCGTGCTGGTGCTGCAGAACGCCGACGACCGCGACCTCCTGGTCGGGCTCGGGCTGGCGGCCGCGGAGCGCTGCTGGCTGATCCGCGGCTCCGGCATCGACACCGACCACTTCGCGGTCCTGCCGGAGCCGCCGGAGCCGCCGGTCACCGTCGGCTTCGTCGGCCGGCTGCTGGCGGACAAGGGCGTGCGCCCGCTGGTCGAGGCGCAGCAGCGCCTGCACGGCGCGGGGCTGGACGTCGGCCTGATCCTCGCCGGCACGCCGGACCCGGAGAACCCGACCTCGGTGCCGGCGGAGGAGCTGGCGCGCTGGCGCACTCTGCCCGGCGTCGAGCTGGCGGGCCAGGTCGCCGACGTCCGCACGGTGTGGGCGCGCGCCCACATCGCCGCCCTGCCGTCGCGCCGCGAGGGACTGCCGAAGAGCCTGCTCGAGGCGGCGGCGTGCGGCCGGGCCATCGTCGCCACCGACGTGCCGGGCTGCCGCGAGGTGGCGCGCGCCGGCGAGAACGCCCTGCTCGTCCCGCCCGACGACCCGGCGGCGCTCGCCGAGGCGATCGCCGCCCTGGCCGGCGACACGGCGCGGCGGCGCCGCTTCGCCGAGGCCGGGCGGCGGCTGGTGCTGTCCGACATGGCGGCGGACCGGGTCGGCGCCCGCACCGTCGAGCTCTACCGCAGCCTGGTGGCGGCGCCGGGTGTCCCCGCCGCCGGCGCGGCGGAGCCCACCGCGCCATGAGCGCGCAGGCCCTCGCCCCCTTCGCCGCGCTGGCGGGCACGCTGGCCTTGTCCTGGCTGCTGGTCGGGCGGGTGCTCGCCTACCTGCGCCAGCGCGCCATCCTCGACCATCCCAACGACCGCTCCAGCCACACCGTGCCGACGCCGCGCGGCGGCGGCTGGGGCGTGGTGCTGACGGTGCTGCCGGCCTGGGTGGTGATCGCCGCCGCCGCCGGCCGGCTCCCCGCCCTGCTGCCGCTGCTCGCCGCCGCCGCCGCGCTGGTCGCCGTGTCGTGGGCCGACGATCGCCGCGGCCTCGGCGCCGCGCCGCGCTTCCTGGCGCAGATCGCCGCCGTCGCCGCCGGGCTGGCCACCCTGCCGGCGGACGGGCTGGTCCTGCAGGGGCTGGCGCCGTGGTGGCTCGACCGCGCCGTGGCCGGCGTCGCCTGGCTGTGGTTCGTCAACCTGTTCAACTTCATGGACGGCATCGACGGGATGGCCGGCAGCGAGGCCGCCTGCGTCGGCGGCGGGCTGGCGCTGGTCGCCGCGCTGGCCGGCCTCGACGCGGCGTTCCCCCTCTACGGGCTGGCGGTGGCCGGGGCGGCGCTCGGCTTCCTCGGCTGGAACTGGCATCCCGCCAAGGTCTTCATGGGCGACGTCGGCAGCGTGCCGCTGGGCTATCTCCTGGGCTGGCTGCTGCTGTCGGCCGCCGGCGCAGGTCTGTGGGAAGCGGCGCTGCTGCTGCCGCTCTATTTCCTGGCCGACGCGACGATCACCCTGCTGCGCCGCGCCGCGGCGGGAAAGCGGCTGTGGCAGGCGCACCGCGAGCACTTCTATCAGAAGGCAGTGCAGCGCGGCCGCCGCCATGACCGCGTGGTGCAGGCGGCTCTGGCCGCCAACGCCGTGCTGGCCGCCCTGGCGGTGCTCTCGCTGAGCGCCGGCTGGCCGACCGTGCCGGCCGGCGCCCTGGTGGTCGCCCGGCTGCTCATGCATTTCGCCCGGCCGGCGGCCTGAGGAGGGCGACCATGCGGGTCCTGGTCACCGGCGCCACCGGCTTCGTCGGCACGACGCTCGTTCCCCTGCTGGCCGGCCAGGGCCACGAGGTGTGCGCCGCGGTCCGCCGCCCCGAGGCGCTGGCGCCGGGTGCCCGCACCGTCGTCGTCGGCGACATCGGCCCCGACACGGAGTGGTCGGCCGCGCTCGCCGGCATCGACGCCGTGGTCCATCTCGCGGCGCGCGTCCACGTCATGCGCGACCGCGAGGCCGACCCCCTGGCCGCCTTCCGCCACGTCAACACCGCGGGCACCCGGCGCCTGGCCGAGGCCGCCGCCGCCGCCGGCGTGCGGCGCTTCGTCTTCCTCAGCTCCATCAAGGCGGTGACCGACGAGAGCCGGCCGGCCCCGGTGGGCGATCGGGAGCCGCCATGCCCCCGTTCGCCCTACGGCATCTCCAAGCTGGAGGCGGAGCGGGCGCTGGCCGAGGTGGCGTCGCGCACCGGGCTGGAAACCGTGGTGCTGCGCCCGCCGCTGGTCTACGGCCCCGGCGTCGGCGGCAACTTCCGCCGGCTGATGGAGCTGATCCGGCGGCGCGTGCCGCTGCCCCTGGGCCGGGTGGACAACCGGCGCAGCCTGATCTACGTGGAGAACCTCTGCGACGCCGCGGCGCTCGCGCTGGTCCACCCCGAGGCCCCCGGCCACGCCTTCCTGCTGCACGACGCCTTCCCGCTGTCGACGCCGGACCTGGTGCGCCGCCTCGCCCACGAGCTGGGGGTGGTGCCGCGCCTCGTCGCCGTGCCGCCGGACCTGCTGCGGCTCGCCGCGACCCTGGCCGGCCGGCGCGCCGTCTACGACCGTATCGCCGGCTCGCTGGTGCTGGAGGATCATGCGATCCACCGTACCATGCAGTGGCGGCCGCCGCGCAACACCGCCTACGGCTTGCGCGCCACCGCCGAATGGTTCAATTCTTGCCGCGGCTGACGCGGCCCTTCGCAGGTTCCCTCATGATGCGCATCCGGTCTCCGCGGGCGTTCGCCGTCTACGTCCACGACCTGCTGATGACGGGCGTGGCCTTCGTCGTCGCCCTCTACCTGCGCGTCGGCGGCCTCGCCTTCACCGATTACGCCGAGGCGCTGACGCTCGGCGCGCCGCTGATGGTGGCGGTGGCGGCGGTGGTGTTCCGCCTGTTCGGGCTCTACCGCGGCATGTGGCGCTACGCGTCGATGCCGGACCTGGCGCAGCTGGTGCGCGCGGTGTCGGTGGCGGTGCTGATCTTCGTCCTGGCGATGTTCATGCTGACCCGGCTGCAGGACCTGCCGCGCTCGGTGCCGCTGATCCTGTGGTTCGTGCAGCTCGTGCTCCTGGGGGGGCCGCGCTTCGCCTACCGTCTGCTCAAGGACAACCGCCTCGGCCTGGAGGACGATCCCGGCGGAGTGCCGCGCATCCCGGTGCTGCTGCTGGGCGTCGGCGACGCGGCGGAGCTGTTCATCCGCTCCCAGGGGCACGGCGGGCGCACCCCCTACCGGGTGGTCGGCCTGATCGACGACAAGAACCGCCGCGTCGGCCATTCCGTGCGCGGCGTGCCGGTGCTGGGCGGGCCGGAGGAGCTGGAGGACATCGTCGCCAGCCTCGACCGCCGGGCCGTGCGGCCGCAGCGCCTGATCCTCACCAAGGAGCAGGTGGAGATCCGCGGCGCTCCCGTGCGCGACCTGCTGGACCGCGCCGCCGCCCTCGGCCTGACCCTGTCGCGCCTGCCCAGCCTGACCGAGTTCAAGTCGGCCCTCGACGAGGGCAAGGTGGAGCTGCGCCCGATCGCCCTGGAGGACCTGCTGGGACGCCCGCAGGCGGTGCTCGACCGCGGCGCCATCGCCGGGCTGATCGCCGGCCGGCGGGTGATCGTCACCGGCGCCGGCGGCACCATCGGCAGCGAGCTGGTGCGCCAGATCGCCGCCCTGGAGCCGGACGAGCTGGTGCTGGTCGACGCCGGCGAGTTCAACCTCTACGCCATCGACCTGGAGATCCGCGAGCGCCACCCGGCGCTGCGGCTGCACGCGGTGCTGGCCGACGTGCGCGACCGCGAGCGCGTCGCCCGGCTGTTCCAGGAGCACCGGCCGGCCCTCGCCTTCCACGCCGCCGCCCTGAAGCACGTGCCGCTGGTCGAGGCCAACCCGGCCGAGGGGGCGCTGACCAACGTGGTCGGCACCCGCAACGTCGCCGACGCCGCACGGGCGGCGGGCTGCCTCGCCATGGTCCTCGTCTCCACCGACAAGGCGATCCGTCCGACCTCGGCGATGGGGGCCACCAAGCGCTTCGCCGAGACCTACTGCCAGGCGCTGGACGTGCTGCCGCCGCGCAACGCCGCCGAGACGCCGACCCGCTTCATGACCGTGCGCTTCGGCAACGTGCTGGGCTCGTCCGGCTCGGTGGTGCCGCTGTTCCAGCGCCAGCTCGCCCGCGGCGGCCCGCTGACGGTGACCCATCCCGACATGCGGCGCTACTTCATGACGGTGCGCGAGGCGGTGGAGCTGGTCCTCCAGGCCTCCGCCCACGGCGCGGCCAGCCGCGAAGCGCGCGGCAAGGTGCTGGTGCTGGACATGGGCGAGCCGGTGAAGATCGTCGACCTGGCGCGCCAGATGATCCGGCTGGCCGGGCTGCGCCCGGACCAGGACGTCGAGATCCGCTTCACCGGCCTGCGGCCGGGCGAGAAGCTGTTCGAGGAGATCCTGTCCGCCGCCGAGGCGCCGACCCGCACCGAGGCGGACGGCGTCTTCCTGGCGGCGCCGCGGCTCATCGACTACGCGCTGGTCAACCGTGCGCTCGGCGAGCTGGAGGCCGCCGCGCGTTCGGGCGACACGGCGCGGGTGCGCACCATCCTCGCCAACATCGTCCCCGACTACGCCGCCGCCGCCGATGCGCGCAGCGACGCCCAGGCATGAAGGGGCGGCGAATTTTTTCCGTCCTTGAGGCTTGCGCCCGCCGAATCCCTGTGGCATATACCCGCCCACCCCACGACGGGGCTGCCGTAGCTCAGTGGTAGAGCACTCCCTTGGTAAGGGAGAGGTCGTGAGTTCAATCCTCACCGGCAGCACCATCCTAAGCCTTGGAAATACAGGGCTTTTCTCCCCCGCCTCCCTGCCCGTCCAAAAGACCGTTCGGCAGAACGCAGCGTGAACCGGCACGTGCAGGCGTGGAAAACCCGTGGACTTTGTTCACCGGCCGTTCGCATCGCGACTCGTTGACCGGATCGCACAACCACCAATTCCCACAGGCTTCCACCCGCCGGCACGATCACCTGTCCGGCACCCTCCACCTTCCCCACGGCTCCCCGCGTGCGCCGTCGACGGAGCGACGGGGCGCGTCGCTCCCGATCACCGAACCCGGGCCGCCGTCGCGATGGGTTCGAGCGAAATCGGATCGACTCCTTCGAACGGGTCGATCCGGGTCAGAGTCACCCAGAGGATGAAGGCCACGCCGACGGAGAACAGCAGGTTCGCCACGGTCGAACCGCGTGGCCGGCCGAGATGCACGAGCACCAGCGCCATCTGCGCGAAGATGGCGAGGACGAACGCGGCCGCCCATTTCTGCATGCTGGTCCGCGACGTCGCCGCGGCGACCAGGTCGCGGTGAGCGTCACCGACGGTGAGGATCGCGTCGACGGCCGTGCGTCGCACCAGGTCGTCCGCGCCGGCGGCGTCGCCGAACAGGACCTGCTCCTGCAGGCGTTTCTGCAACGCCTCGGACGCCCGACGGCCATCCGCTTCGCGCCAGTCGGCCGCGGTCTGGGCCGCCCCGTACTCCGCGACGACGGCTCCCAGCGCCCGGCCGTCGTCGCCGAGGCCGTCGGCGATGACGCGCAGCAGGCGGATGGCATCGGCCTGCCGCGTCACCGCCGCCGCCGCCGTGTCGCGCTGGCTCCAGATGTCGGTCGCCACGAAGACGACGAACAGATTGAACAGGAGGGACAGCGAGGCCGCGTAGGGTGCGACGATCTCGGCGCAGCGCCCGAGCAGAGGGGCGAGCGGCGAACCTTCGGCCGTCCACACCAGCGCCAGGCCGATCATGACGATCGTCAGCAGGAACAGGGGGCCGAAGACGAAGGGATGATCGGCCATCAGTGCCAGCATGCGAACCTCCCGCGGCAGAACGAGCCGGCATAGTGCCATGGTCCGCAGGGATCGCAGACATCCGCCCGAGCTCCCGCGCCCCGCGCCCCGGCCCGTCCGCAAGCGCCGGCGCCGACGACGTCGGCGAACCGCCCCGCCCGAAAGCAACAAACGGCATCGCGTCGCGAAGAAAATTTCCTCAACCCGCGCCATATCCTGTCACGCGATGCGAATGACCGAAGCGCCTTGAATAATGTTGATGCGAATACAGAAAAGTTCTTCCGATATCACAGAGGGTGCGAAGTTTTTTCTGGACTTTCATTCGTGGGCATGCACCATTCTATGCATTCAACTCCAATCAGGTGGTGCGATCGATGTTCCGGCGGCGGAAGGTCAATCAGGCTCTGGCCCGCAAGATGGCGGCTCTCGACGCGGTGCGCGCGCGGGTCATGATCGCCGACGCCGAGCTGAACATCGTTCACGTCAATCCGTCGGCCGCCGCCCTGCTCCGCGAGGCCGAGGGCGATCTGCGCAAGGAGCTGCCCCGGTTCAGCGTCGATTCGCTGGTCGGCAGCAACATCGACATCTTCCACAAGACCCCGCAGCACCAGCGCGCCATGCTGACCTCCCTGACCAAGCCCCACCGGGCGACGATCAAGGTCGCGGGCCACCATTTCGACCTGCTGGTCACGCCGCTGACGGAGCACGGGCGGCGGGTCGGCTTCGTCGTCGAATGGGCCGACGCCAAGGAGCGGCTCGCCAACCTCGACTACGCCGCGCAGATGGCCGCCATCAGCCGGTCCCAGGCGGTCGTCGAGTTCACCACCGACGGCATCATCACCCGCGCCAACGAAAATTTCCTCCGCGTGATGGGCTATCGGCTGGAGGAGGTGCTGGGCAAGCACCACAGCATGTTCGTCGAGGCGGACTACCGCAGCAGCCGCGAATACGGTCAGTTCTGGGACAAGCTGCGCAGCGGCGAATTCCAGGCGGCGCAGTACAAGCGCGTGAACAAGGCCGGGCAGCCCGTGTGGATCGAAGGCGCCTACAACCCGATCTTCGACGAGCAGGGCAAGGTGGCGAAGATCGTCAAGTTCGCCATCGACGTCACCGACCAGGTCACCCTGCTGTCCAACCTGAAGCGGCTGATCGACACGAATTTCGGCGAGGTCGACCGGGCCCTCCACCGCTCCGCCGCCGAGGCCGCCTCGGCCAACGACGCCGCCGACTCCACCGCGAGCAACGTGCAGATGGTCGCGGCGAGCGCCGAGGAGCTGGTGGCGTCGATCGGCGAGATCTCGCAGAGCATGGCGCGCGCCCGCGGCGCCACCGACAGCGCCTTCGACCGGACCATGGCCGTCGGGGAAAGCACGGGGCGGCTGACCGCCGCCGCCCAGGCGATGAACGGCATCATCGGCCTGATCAACAGCATCGCCGGCCAGATCAACCTTCTGGCGCTGAACGCCACCATCGAGGCGGCACGCGCCGGCGAGGCCGGCAAGGGCTTCGCCGTCGTCGCCAGCGAAGTGAAGAACCTCGCCAACCAGGCCGCCAAGGCCACCGAACAGATCTCGGCGGAGATCGACGGCATCCAGGGCACCGCGACGGAGGTGGCCGGCGCCCTGGCCGCCATACGCGAGGCGGTTTCCGTCGTGCGGGAGCACGTCACCGGAACGGCGTCCGCCGTCGAGGAGCAGAGCGCCGTGACACAGACCATGTCGACCAACATGCAGAGCGCCTCGGCGGCCGTGTCGATGGTGACGACCAACGTCGCCGCCATTTCCGCGGCGGTGGAGCAGGTGGCCGGCGCCGTCGGCAAGACCAAGGAGGCGGCGCAGGTTCTGGTGCGGTGAGGCCGCCGGCGCCGCATCCGCGCCGGCGAAGAAGGGCCCGGTTTCCGACGCCCCTGAGCGATCCAGGGCACGGACTGTCGGATGCTGTGGCAAAACGACACAATTCGCGCCTTGCCAGTGCGCCCCGCCGAGGCACAGCATGCCGCCACTCCGACGTGAAACACGTCCTCAAGGGTGGCACATGCGCATTCGGTTCGGCGGAGTCGCTCTCCTGGTCCTGTTTTCCGGGTTCGTGCTCTATGTCGTGGTGACCGGCGCGGGCTACGGCGTCAACTGAACCAGCGGCGACCGGAGACGGACGGGCGCGCCGGCCGCCACCGGCAAAGGCCATCGGCGAAGGCCATCGGCAAAGAATGATTGCGGACCGCCGGCTTTGCCGACAATGTCTCGGCCGTGGCGGCCGCGCCGGCCGGGCCGCCCGCTTCCCGAACCGTCGCGGCCATTCCCGCCGGTGGCGACGGGCGCGCTCTCAACGGTGACCGCCATCATGCTCCAGGACCTTCCCATCGCCGTCATCGGCCTCGGCTATGTCGGGCTGCCCGTCGCCGTCGCCTTCGGCCGCAAGGGCCACCGGGTGATCGGCTTCGACATCGATGCCGGGCGGGTCGGCGAACTGCGCCGGGGGGTCGACCGGACCGGGGAGGTGGAGCCCGCCGCCCTGGCCGAGGCGCGGATCGCCCTGACCGACGACCCGGCCGCGCTGGCCGAGGCGATGGTGCACATCGTCACCGTGCCGACGCCGATCCACGAGACCAAGCGCCCCGACTTCCGGCCGCTGCACGCGGCGTCGCGCACGGTCGGCCGGCAGCTGCGGCGGGGCGCCATCGTCGTCTACGAATCGACGGTCTATCCCGGCGCGACGGAGGCGGAGTGCGTGCCGATCCTGGAGGCGGAATCCGGCCTGGTCTGCGGACCGGACTTCGCGGTCGGCTACTCCCCCGAACGCATCAACCCCGGCGACCGGCTGCACCGCTTCGAGACCATCACCAAGGTCGTCGCGGCGTCCAGCCCACAGGCGCTGGACACCGTCGCCGCCCTCTACGGCAGCGTCGTCGAGGCCGGCATCCACCGCGCCCCGTCGATCGCCGTCGCCGAGGCCGCCAAGGCCATCGAGAACACGCAGCGCGATCTCAACATCGCCCTGATGAACGAGCTGGCGACGATCTTCCACCGCCTCGGCATCGACACCGGCGACGTGCTGGCGGCGGCCGGCACCAAATGGAACTTCCTGAAGTTCGTCCCCGGGCTGGTCGGCGGCCACTGCATCGGCGTCGATCCCTACTATCTGACGCACCGCGCCGAACAGGTCGGCTACCACCCCGAGGTCATCCTCGCCGGCCGGCGGATCAACGACGGCATGGGCGCCTACATCGCCCGCGAGGCCGTCAAACGGCTGCTGCGCCGGCGGCCGGCGGCCGGCGCCATGCGGGCGACCGTCCTCGGCCTCACCTTCAAGGAGGACGTGCCCGACCTGCGCAACACCCGGGTCGTCGACATCGTCCGCGAGCTGGAGAGCTTCGGCGTCGCCGTGGCCGTCCACGATCCCCTGGCCGACCCGGCGGAGGCCCGCCACGAGTACGGGCTCGACCTGCTGCCGCTCGCCGCCCTGCCGCCCGCCGACGCGGTCATCCTGGCGGTTCCCCACGCCGCCTACGTCGCCGCGGGCTGGGACGCGGTGACGAGGCGGCTGGCCGGCGGCACCGGCCTGGTGGTCGACGTGAAGTCCCGCCTCGACCGGGCCGCCGTGCCCGAGGGGGTCGATCTCTGGCGGCTCTGAAGCCGCCGCTACTCCTCGCGGAAGGCGCGGTAGGTCGCGTCGTACCAGGGACCCAGGAAATAGTCGATGGCGCGGCGCCCGCCGGTGACGATCGCCACCTCGGCCGGCATGCCGGGCGCCAGATGGACGTCGGGAAGCTGCCGCAGCTCCTCGGCGGAGAGCCGCACGCGCGCCGCGAAATAGCTGACGCCGGTGGCCTCGTCCGTCATGGCGTCGGCGGACACGTGGACGACCTCGCCGCCGATGGCGGGAACCCGGCGCTGCCGGTAGGCCGTCAGCCGGACGTGGGACTCCAGCCCGACGTGCACGGCGTCGATGTCGACCGGATTGATCCTCGCCTCGACCACCAGGTCGTCGTCGCGCGGCACGATGTCCATGATCGGTTCCCCGGCCCGGATGACGCCGCCGGGCGTGAAGAACTTGAGGCCGACGACCCGTCCGTCCTGCGGCGCCACCACCTCGCGGCGCGCCAGCACGTCCTTGTAGAGCAGCATCTGCTCGGCCAGGGTGCTGGCCTCGGTCTGCGCCTCCTGCAGCTCGCGCGTGGCGTCGCTGCGCCGGGCGAACTTCAGCTCGGCGATCTGCTTCTCGGTCTGGGCGATCTCCTGCTGGGCCTTGGCGACGTTGGCGACGAGCTCGCCCTCGCGTGCCTTGTTGTTGGCGAGGTCGCGCATCAGCGCCAGCAGGCGCGGCTTGCGCTCGTAGCCCTTCTCGACCATCTCGCGGACGACCGTCAGCTCCTCGTCGATCAGCTTGAGCGCCTCGCGCGTCGCCGAAAGCTGGAACCGCAGCGCGGCGATCACCTCGGTGGTCTGCGCGATCATCCGCTCCTGGACGAAGATCTGCCCCCGCAGCAGTTCGCCGCGCGATTCGAACAGCCGCGTCTGGGTGGTGATGGCCTCGGCCGCCTCCGGGCGGCCGCGCGCGGCGAGCAGCGCCGGCGGAAAGGCGGGTTCCGCCTCGTCGAGGGACTCCGCCCTGGCGCGCGCCGCGCGCGCCAGGGCCGCCCAGTACTGCGCCTCCACCTGGGACAGTTGGCCCGAGGGCTGCGTGGCGTCGAGCCGCAGCAGAACCTGCCCCGCCCTCACCTCGTCGCCCTCGCGCACCAGCAGCTCGCGCAGGATGCCGCCCTCCAGGTGCTGGACGGTCTTGCGGTGGCTCTCCACCATGACGACGCCGTTCGCCACCGCCGCGCTGTCCAGGGTGGCGGTGAAGGCCCAGCCGAAGAAGGAGCCGAAGCCCAGCACGACGACCACGGCGGCGGCGCGGACCGTTCCCGCCAGGGAGGGGACGCCCGCCTCCTCCTCCTCGGTCACCTCGGCCGGTCCGGCCTGGCTCAGCAGGGTGGTCATCGGCGCTCCCTAGGGGCTCGGCAGACGGGCGGCCGCCGTGGTGACGGTGATCGGCCGGGGCGGCGCCTCGCCTCCCGGCCCGGCCAGGCGGCCGAAGCGGGCGATCTCGTCGCGCGGCCCGAACCGCTCGACGACGCCGTCGCGCAGCGCCAGCAGCTTGTCGGCGGTGGCCAGGACCGCCGGGCGGTGGGCGATGACGACCACCGTCGCACCGTCGTCCTTGGCGGCGCGGATGGCGGCGATCAGCGCCGCCTCCCCCGCCTGGTCGAGGTTCGAGTTCGGTTCGTCGAGGACGATCAGGCGGGGCCGGCCGAACAGCGCGCGGGCGAGGGCGACGCGCTGCCGCTGGCCGCCCGACAGCACGAAGCTGTCGTCGTCGAGGGGCGATTCGTAGCCGAACGGCAGGCGGCCGATCAGCTCGTGGACGTCGGCCCGGCGCGCCGCCTCGACCACGTCGCGCGGATCGGCCTCGGCCATCCGGGCGATGTTGTCGCGGATCGTCCCCTCGAGCAGGCCGATGCTCTGCGGCAGGTAGCCGACATGCCGCCCGAAGTTCTCGCGGCTCCAGGTGTAGACGTTGTGGCCGTCCAGGAACACCCCGCCCGAGGTCGGCTCCCACACGCCGACGAGCAGGCGCGCCAGCGTCGACTTGCCCGAGCCCGACGGGCCGACGATGCCCAGCACCTCGCCCGGCTCGAGCTGGAAGGAGACGCCCTTGAGGACCGCCCGGTCGTGCCCCGGCGGCACGAAGACCAGCCGCTCGACCCGCAGCTGGGGATTGGGCATCGGCAGCGCCATCCCCTGGCGCCGGCCGTCGGTGCGCGACAGCAGCGTCTTCAGGCGCCCGTAGGCGGCGTGGGCGAACACCCACTGGCGGTAGGTCTCGATGAGCTGCTCGAAGGGCTGCAGCGCGTAGGCCATGATGAACATCGCCCCGAACATGCTGCCCGGCGACGCCGCGTGATCGAGGACGAGGATCACCGACAGGAAGATCAGCGCCACCCGCAGGCCGAGGCGGGCGCCCCGGGACAGCGACGCGACGAGCTTGCCGCGGTCGGTGCCGCGGATCATCGGCGCCATCAGGCGGTTCTGCGACCGCACCCAGCGGCGCGTCACCGCCGCCGTCATGCCCATCGCCTCCAGCACCTCGCCGTGGCGTATGGCGGCGCCGATCGAGCCGTAGGAGCGCGCGGCCGCGGCGCTCGCCTCCATGATCGGGCGGCGGGTGACCAGCTCGTTGACGACGCTGAGCCCGAACATCAGGGCGGCGCCGGCCACCGCCAGCACCCCGTACGACGGATGCAGCAGGAACAGCGCCAGCATGAACAGCGGCACGAACAGCAGCTCGAGCGGCGCGACGACGGCGCTGCCGGTGATGAAGGTGCGCAGGTCGCTGATGTCGCGGATGGCCTGGCTGGCGTTCGCACCGTCCCCCTTCATGGTGTCGATCACCGCCGCCTCGAACGCCGCACCGTTGAGGCGCGCCGACACCAGATGGCCGGCCATCAGGAAGACCCGGCCGCGCAGGAAGTCGAGCGCGGCGTACATGGCCACGGCGACCAGAACGATCGCCGTCAGCATGGTGAGCGTCTCGACGCTGCGGCTGTTCAGCACGCGGTCGAACACCTGCATCATGTAGAGCGGCACCGCCAGCTGCAGCAGGGTGAGAAAGACCGTGATGGCGGCGGCGACGCCCATGGCCCGGCCGAACTCGCGCCGCGTCGCCTTGAGCAGTTCGGGCCCCCGCAGTTCCATCGACCGGCTGTCCTCTCGTGCAACGCGGCAAGCGTCCGGCCTTCGCGGCAAAGCCCGGGCAACGGATACGTTTGTAGGCCCCGCACTCGACAAAAATCAACGGATCCGCGCCGGCCGGCGACCGCCGTTCCGGTTGAAAAGCGCCGAGCGTTCTGGGAAAGTCCCGGTCCGTCACCTTCCCGCCCCGCGACGGGGCCCACGCCGCGAGTGCCACGCCCATGTCCCTTCACGCCTATCTCGAACGCTCCGTGGAGGTCCTGCGGCACACCATGGAGCGGCTCGACGCCGCCCGGGTCGAGGCGGCGGTCGATGCGATCGCCGGCGCGCTGGCGGCCAACCGCGCGCTCCTGGTGTGCGGCAACGGCGGCTCGGCCGCCGACGCCCAGCACATCACCGGCGAGCTGGTCGGCCGCTTCCTCAAGGAGCGGCGCGGCCTCAAGGCGATCTGCCTGTCGTCCAACCCGGCCGTGCTCACCGCCTGGTCCAACGACTATTCCTACGAGACGGTGTTCTCCCGGCAGGTCGAGGCGTATGGCGAGCCCGGCGGCGTGATCCTCGGCATCTCGACCAGCGGCAATTCCGGCAACGTGCTGGCCGCGTTCACGGCGGCGCGCCAGGCCGGCATGACCACCATCGCGCTGACCGGCGAGGGCGGCGGCAAGATGGCGGCGGCGAGCGACATCCTGCTCGACGTGCCGTCGCGCTCGACCCCGCTGATCCAGCAGGTGCACATCTGCCTCTACCACTACATCTGCGAACGGGTCGAGGCGGCGCTGGCGGCCTGAGGGTCATTCCAGCGGCCGGCAGTCCCGGACGATCAGCATGTCGACGGGATGGCCGGGATGCACGTCCTGCGGCGACGAGCCGCGGATCAGGTGGCATTCGCCGTCGGCGTAGAAGATCCCGGCGACGGTGAAGCGGATGCGCTTGGCGTTGGAGGCGAAGGCGATGACGAAGGTGTCGCCGACTCGCACCTCCTCCGGCACGCGGATGCCGTGGCCGTACTGACGGCAGCTGTCCCACATCAGCCAGTCGCGGCAGAGCTGGAGCACCGGCTCGCCGGCCACCCGCACCGCCGCCGGACGGGCCGGCGCGTCCTGCGCCGCGGCCCCGCCCGGCAGGGCGGCGGCAAGCGCCAGGCCGGCGACGGCGGCGAGAACCGGACCCGTGTGTCTCATCGAAGGGCCTCCACGCTGCATCTCCGGATCGCCGCGCGCCTCTAGGGGCCTACGTAATGGCTCATGACCCGCGCCTGGTCGGCGACCCAGACCGTGCAGCGGGCGTCGGGGTCCTGGAAGAAGTAGACCTTGCCCGGCCGCCGGCGGTTCTGCGGATCGATCAGGTTGGCGCCGCCGGAGAAGGCCACGCCGTACGAGCGCTGCGGCGTGCGCGCCCAGTAGAAGCCGTTGGCCTCCTGCACGAAGGCACCGCGCCGGCAGAGGCGCGACAGGGCCGGGTCGGCGTCGGCGACCTCGGACAGCGCCATCGGCAGGCGGTAGACCACCTGGGCGCGGACGAAGCGGGTGCGCGGCGGCAGAGCCGGCGGCGGCTCCCGCGGCGGTTGCGCCGGCGGCGCCAGATGGTGGCGGTCGGGCCGCACCGGCTCCACGCCGTCGGCGGCGGCGACGCCGGGGAGCAGGGCCGGCAGCAGTGCGGCGACGCGCAAGAGGGGCGGCATGGTCCTGGGTCCCTCCTGAGCGGACCGGCGGGTTGTCGAAGACGAGGGCAATGTACGGCAATCGGCGCAAGGCGTCGCCCACCATCAGACAGACGGCGACGAAAGCCTGCAATGACTCCGGGAAATGGCATGGCCGGCGCGGCGCGGCCCGGTGGCCCGGACCCCGCCGCCGGCTCACGATCCCAGGCTCGACAGCATGCGGGCGACGGCGCGCTCCGCCACCTCGTCGACGCTCTCCCGGACGAAGATGCCGCCACCGCTTTCCGACAGGCTGGACGCCCAGACGACCGAGCCGTCCGAGGTCCGCACCAGCCGCGCGTTGACACCGACCACCGCGTCCTCGCGCGGCCCGTTCCGGTCGCCGTATTCGGAAACGCCGCCGACCAGGACGGCATCGACGCCGAGGAGGTGGCCGACCTCCTGGGCGTACGTGGTCTCGGTCAGCCGCTTCAGGTCGGTCCGCCCGGCGACCAGTTGATGGCGCACCTCGCTGCCCTCGCGGACGGCGTAGCGGCCGAGACGATCGAGCTCGGCCGACACCATCCCGCTGACGATGATGCCGGCGTCCGGGTGCGGCGTGAGGTTCTCGAAGGGCAGCACGGCGACGCTCGCTCCGGCGGGCAGCATCGCCTCCGGGGTCAGGACGTCGCGGCCGCCGTCCATGCCGATGCCGCACGCCGTCAGCAGCACGCCGGCCATGACCGCCGCCACCGCCGCCATCGTCCCCATCGCCCGCCGGCGTCCGCCGCCCTGCCCGTCTTGCCACGCCATCGTCCCCGTCCCCTGTGCCCGTCCAAGCCGTCCTTCGCTCGCGCCCGACGCGCCGCGGGGCCGCACCGCCAGGGAAACCACCGTGCGATGCGTGCCACGCGCCGGCGCCGCGGCGATCGCCAGCCTAGCCGGCATGGACGCGCTTGCGCAGGAAATCCGTCGGCGCACCGTCGGCGAAAAGCCGGACGCGCGGACATCCGGCCGGTCGCCGGCGGGGGGTGGGACGGTCCGCCGCCTCGGCCGGCGGCGGCCGGCCCAGCGGGACGCCGATCAGCGGGCGGGCTGCTCGGCGACCGAGCGGTCGGCTGCGTCGACCCACCAGGCGTCGAACGCCAGCGCGTACGGCGGCAGCACATCGGGACGGTGCAGGCGGCGCCAGTAGGCGACCCGGTAGACGCCGCTGTGCCAGTGCGGCACCACGTAGTGGCTCCACAGGAGCACGCGGTCGAGCGCCGCCACCGCGGATTCCAGCCCCTTGCGGGTGGTGGCCTGGACGATGGCGTCGATCAGGCGGTCGACGGCGGGGCTGCGGACGCCGGCGAGATTCTCGCTGCCCGGCGAGTCGGCGGCCGCGGCCCCCCAGAAGCCCCGCTGCTCGTTGCCGGGCGACAGCGACTGCGGCCAGACATGGACGACCATGTCGAAGTCGAAGTCGCGGACGCGGTTCTGATACTGCGCGGCGTCCACCGTACGCACCGTGGCGCGGATGCCGAGGCGGCGCAGGTTGGCGACGAACGGCAGGGTGATCCGCTCGAAGGTCGGCGAGTCGAGAAGGATCTCGAACTCCAGGGCCCGACCGGTGCCGGCGTTCACCCGCACGCCGTCGCGGATCTCCCATCCCGCGTCCTCCAGCAGGCGCTGGGCCGTCAGCAGGTTGCGGCGCAGGCCGTTGGGACCGTCGGTCGAGGGCGGCTCGTAGGGGCGCAGGAAGACCTCGTCCGGCACCTGGCCGCGCAGCGGCTCCAGCAACGCCAGCTGGGGCGTGTCGGGCACGCCGCGCGATTGCAGGTCGGAGTTGTCGAAATAGCTGTCGGTGCGGGTGTAGGCGCCGTAGAGCAGCGTCGCGTTGGTCCATTCGAAGTCGAAGGCGTGGGCGATGGCGTAGCGCACCCGCGGGTCCTGGAAGATCGGACGCCGGGTGTTGAAGACGTATCCCTGCATGCCCGCGGGATTCCGGTGCGGGATCTCCTCCTTGACGATCCGCCCGTCGGCGATCTCCGCGACATCGTAGCCGGTGGCCCAGGTCTTGGCGGCGTTCTCGGCGCGGAAGTCGACGAGGCCCGAGCGGAAGGCCTGCAGCGCCACGGCGGTGTCGCGGTAGTACTCGTAGGCGATCGAGCCGAAGTTGTGGCGGCCCGCGTTCACCGGCAGGTCGCGCCCCCAGTAGTCGGTCACCCGCTCGTAGACGATGGAGCGGCCGGGATCGACGCGGGCGATGCGGTACGGGCCGCTGCCGAGCGGCGGTTCCAGGGTCGACTTGGCGAAGTCCCGCCCCTGCCAGTAGTGCCGGGGCAGCACCGGCAGCTGGCCGAGGATCAGCGGCAGCTCACGGTTGTCGCCGGGATTGAACAGGAAGCGCACGGCGCGCTCGCCCTCCACCTCGACGGCCCGGACGCCGGCGTAATAGCCCTTGTAGAAGGGGTGGTTGGTGGTCAGGACGTCGAAGCTGAAGGCGACGTCGGCGGCGGTGACCGGCCGCCCGTCGTGCCAGCGGGCCTGCGGGCGCAGGACGAAGCGCACCCAGGAGAGGTCGTCGGCGACCTCCACCGTCTCGGCGAGCAGCCCGTATTGGGTGAAGGTCTCGTCGTCGGAGCTCGCCATCAGCGTGTCGTACATGGAGCCGAGGCCGGCCGCCGGGACGCCCTTCAGGGTGTAGGGGTTGAGCGTGTCGAAGCTGCCGACGGCCGACAGCGCGACCGCGCCGCCCTTGGGGGCGTCCGGGTTCACGTAGCCGAAATGGCGGAATTCCGGCCCGTACTTGGGCTCGCCGTAGAGCGCCAGGGCGTGCCGCGGCTCGCTGGCGTGGGCACCGGTCGCGGCGGCGAGGGCAAGGATCAGCGCGGCGATCGTCCGCAGCATGGTGGGGTCCTCCGTCTTCCGGGCCTCGGCTCGGCCGATGGGTCAACAGCTGGGTTCCGCCGGGGTCGCGGTCCAGGAACCTTCGCCGCGCGGGGTGGGTTATCCGGCGATCGACGCCCCTTCGGGCAGCCCCTTTGGGAGGAGACCGCGATGCCGACCCCCGCCAGCCCGTCCGCCGCCGGCCCGGCGTCCTACCATCCCGTCGACACCCAGCACGCGCTGGCGCTGTTGCGCCGCTGGCTGAAGGCCGCCGCGCCGCCCGAAGGCGTCGACTGGCTCGACGGCGTCCGCGACGCCGTGAACGGGGGGGCGCCGGACGGCGATTTCTACGCCGCCTTCGCCGCCGCCCCGCAGCGGGTCGGCCGCGCCGCGCTGCGCCTGTCGGCCGACGAGCGGCAGGAGGCGGAGCGCGCCCGCGCCGGCTGGCGCCCCGACCGCTGGACGGCCGACGTGGCGGCACGCGCCATGCTGCTGCTCGGCTACGACGACAGCGATCCCGACGCGTACGGCCGGATGCTGACGACCCTGCTGAAGACCGGCGGGGTGTCGGAGGCGGTGGCCGTCTACCGCACCCTGCCGCTGCTCCCCTACCCCGGGGCGCACCTGCCGTGGGCGCTGGAGGCAGTGCGCAGCGACGAGCCGGCGCTGTTCGACGCGCTGGCCGTGCACAACCCCTACCCGGCCGACCATTTCGACGAGGGCGCGTGGAACCGCACCGTGATGCGGGCGGTGTTCCTCGACGTGCCGCTGGCGGCGGTGGAAGGGCTGGACCGGCGGGCCAACACCGTGCTGGCGCACGAACTCCACGAGCATGTCCGCCAGCGCCGGGCCGCCGGCCGGCCGGTGCCGCCCGGCCTGTGGCAGGCCCTGGGCGGCCGCGCCGCCGGCGCCCTGGTCGACGATCTCGCCGCCCTCCTCGAGAACGACGAGCCGGCGGCGCGCATGGCGGCGGCCCTGGCCCTGTCGCGCAGCCCGGACGCCCGCGCCCGCGCCGCGCTGGACGCCCACGCCGATCTGCGCGACGGCGTGGCCGCCGGACGCATCACCTGGGAGCGGGTGAACGAGGCCCCGTTGCGCCGGGCGGGGTGAACGGGCGGCGCCGAACGCGCCGCCTCCGTCACGGGCGGCGCCGAACGTGCCGCCTCCGTCGCCGGTCTACCGGTCGCCCCACAGCCGTTCCAGCAGCCCGGCCGCCGGCAGGAGCGCCAGGACGAACAGGCCCGGCAGCATGCCGGAGAAGCCGGCCGTCACGGCGGCCGCCAGCGCCGGCGCGGCGATGCCGCCGGTGGCCAGCGCGGTGTGGACCGGCACCGGGCGGGGATCGGAGGCGGCCCAGGCCACGTCGGGCAGCACCTGCCACGCCAGGACCAGGGCGAAGGGAAGCGCCGACAGGCCGGAATAGCGGGTGTCCCATCCCAGGGTCAGCGGCAGCAGGACCGCCAGCAGGACCAGCGCCAGGGCGAGGTAGGCCGGGCGGCGGTCGCCGTGCCACGCACCGCCGCGGGCGAGGACGGCGAAGGCGGCGCCGTAGCAGAAGGGGGCCAGCGCCGCCGCCGAGATCGCCGCCGCGGCCGGCGGCGCGCCGGCGGTGCCCAGCAGATAGAGGCCGGCCACCGCCGTCCCGGCCAGGGGCGGCCCGAGCCACGCCCGCCGGACCAGCCCCGCCAGAGCCGCCGCCGCCGCCGCCGCGGTGGTGGCGGCCAGCCAGCCGGCGGGGAGCGAAACCTGCAACGCGGCCAGCGTCGCCCCGGCCATCAGCAGGCCGGCGACCGCCGAGGCCGCGGTGCGCGGCGCGCCCGACCCGAGGTCGGCGAAGGCGCCACCCAGCAGCGCCGCCGCCAGCCCGAGCGCCGCCGCGGCCGCCAGCAGCCAGGCCAGGGCCCCCGCCTCGGCGGGCGGGGCCGCGGCATGGCCGGCCAGGACGACCGCCACCGCGCCGACCACGGCGGCCGGACGCGCCAGGGCGACCAGCGCCCGCACGGGGTGGGCACGGCGGGCCGCCGGGACGGCGGGTCGGGTGGTGGCGAGGGGCGAGGTGGTGGACGACGGCATCGGGCCGTGCTCCGGTTGGGAAGAGAGGTAACGATATGGTGAACCCCGGGAGACCCGCCCTGTTCCCATCCCCACCCTTCGGGAAGGGAGTGCCCCGAAGGAGGAGACGGACGGGGCCTCCCCGCGCATTCCGCTGGCGTCCGCCCGCGCCTGCGGGCACCCTCGCCGGATCGAGCCGCCATCAAGGGAGGGACGCCCCGTGACCGCCGCCTACACCGTCCATGGCCATTTCGCATCGCAGCCGGCGACGCGCATCGTGTTGTTCCTGTCCATGGCCGGCGAGCCCTTCGCCTACCGCCATATCGACCTCTCCCAGAGGCGGCAGAAGGAGCCGGACTACCTCGCCATCACCCGCTTCGGCCGGGTGCCGGCGCTCGAGCACGGCGACGTCCGGCTCTCGGAGTCGGGGCCGATCCTCGCCTATCTCGCGGCGCGCACCGGCAAGTTCGGCGGCCGCGACGAACGCGAATCGCTGCGCCTCGCGGAGTGGCTGTCGTGGATGGCCGACGTCCTGCTGCCGCTCCAGCGCGCGCGGTCCATCCGCCGCTTCAATCAGGACGCCAACGCCCTGCCCTTCATGGACGCGGCGGCCGCCGCCGGCCTCGCGCAGTTCGACCAGCACCTCGCCGGAAAGGACTTCGTCGAGGGCGGCCGGGTCACCATCGCCGACATCTTCGCCTTCCCCTGGATCGACCTGGCCGAGGAATCGGCCGCCGACCTGTCCGGCCTTCCCAACGTCCGCGCCTGGCACGCCCGCATGCTGGAGCAGCCCGGCTGCAAGCACCAGTACGAGCTGATGCCCCGCCAGGACGTGGGCTGAAGACGGCAAGGGGGGCGGCCGCATGCCCGCGGCCGCCCCCGTTTCCTCCGCGTCCCCGGCGGTCAGTCGGCCTCGTCGGCGACCGTCCGCGTGCCGGGAACCTCGTCCGGCTCCAGGGAGATTTCCGTTTCCGGCTGGTGCGCGGCCCGGCGGGCGGCGGCACGGGCCGCGTAGGTGCCGATGGCGACGACGCCGGCCGCCCCCAGCAGCGGTGCCACGGTGTGCAGGAACGGCGCGCTGTGCTCGACCCAGTCGTGCAGCATCGGGTCGGTCACCACGACCTCGCCGGCGATGTAGCCGAGCAGGGCGGCGCCGGCCGTCACGAGGATCGGGAAGCGGTTGATCGCCTTCAGCACCAGCGTGCTGCCGAACACGATCATCGGGATCGAGATGGCGAGGCCGATGATGAGCAGCAGCAGGTCGCCCTTGGCCGCCGCGGCGATGGCGATGACGTTGTCGAGGCTCATCACCGCGTCGGCGATGACGATGGTCTTGACCGCCGCCGCCAGCGAGCCGCCGGCCGCGACGTTGTGGCCGCCCTCGTCCTCCGGCACCATCAGCTTGAAGGCGATCCACAGCAGCAGCAGGCCGCCGACCACCTTGAGGAACGGGATCTCCAGCAGATAGACGATGAAGATCGTGAAGATCACGCGCAGCACCACCGCCGGCGCGGTGCCGAGGATGATGCCGAGCTTCTGCTGCTGCGGCGGCAGCGAGCGGCAGGCCAGCGCAATGACGACCGCGTTGTCGCCGCTCAGGAGGATGTTGATCCAGATGATCTGGACCAGCGCCATCGCAAAATCACCGTACTCCATCACCGTCCGTGTCTCCTCCCCTTGGGGTTTCGCGAGGAAGGCAGCCGGCAGCGTCGCGCGCCCTCCCGCGAAGGCGACGCCACGATGGGCGCCCGCGACCGGGGCGCCGTCCTAGAGGACCTGTCCTGCCCGGCGGCCTTCCGAACCGCCTTCCGTCCGGCCGTTGCGGCCGGGTCCGAGTGACGTCATTTGACCAGCGTGAGCGGCAGCCCGGCCGCGTTGAGCAGCTTCAGCGGGGTCCGCCGGTAGAAGAAGTCGGCCAGGCCGCCGTTGCCGCCGACCGCCATGACGATGTGGCTGCAGCGCTGGTCGGCGGCATAGTCGGCGATGACCGCCGGGCCGCGCCCCACGGTCATCGCGCTGCGATAGTTGATGTTCGAAGAGTCCAGCAGATCGACCGCGCTGCTCAGCGTGTTTCGTGCCCGCTCACTGTGAAAGTCACAAACGTCGTCGTACTCGACAAAATCACTGATGCTTTGTGGAAGTGGAGGTCGAACGTTCAGCAGATGAATCTCGCCGCCCGTCTGCCATGCCAGACGGATGGCCGCGCGCACCGCGTGGTCGGACGGTCCGGAACCTTCGATCGGCACCAAGATTCGCATCGCGTTCCCTCCCGAAAACCCGCCGGAGGTCAGCCCGTCGGATCGTCCGTATGACCGATCACCGATGATGAAGAAAGCCTAGCACGCGGATTGCTGGAACGCAATATATTACACGCCACGTGCCGCATGTGGCATGCCAGATTTTGTAGTCCAGATATCGCATCCGGCGCACCGGACGCCGCCGCCGCGTTGCCGGCGCGACCGGCGCGGCCTATAATGCCGGGGGCGGCGCGGTGCCGACCGGAGCGGAGGAACGGAGACGATGGAACGCAGCAGAGGAGAGACGGCGGTGCGGCTGGCCGGGCTGAAGGCCGCGGGCGGCCGGTCGGTGCGTCCGCCGGTGCAGCCGCTGAGCCGTCCGCCCTCCCTCACCGAGGCGGCGACGGCGCAGCTGCGCGAGCTGATCGTCGCCGGCGCGCTGCCGGCCGGCTATCCGCTGACCGAGCAGACCCTCGCCGGCATCCTGCGGGTCAGCAAGACGCCGGTGCGCGAGGCGCTGGCGCAGCTCCGCACCGAAGGGCTGGTGACCATCCTCCCCCACCGCGGCACCTTCGTCTTCACCCCCGACGCCGCCGAGGTGGCGCCCATCTGCACCCACTGGTCGACCCTGGCCTCGACGGCGCTGCGGCTCGCCGTCGCCTGCGACCGCACGGCCCTGGCCGGCGACCTGCGGCGCCTGGCCGGCGACATCGCGCGGGCGTGCGAGCGCGAGGACGTGGCCGCCGTGGTGCAGGGCGAGGGAGCCCTGCAGGCCGCGCTGTTCGCCCGCTGCGGCAACCCCTTCCTGGCCGACGCCCACCGGCTGATCGCCGCCAAGGTCATGGCCATGCGGGTCAGCGTCGGCCGCCTCGAGCGTCCCTTCGCCTCGGTCCGCCAGGACGCCGAAGCCCTGGCCGCGGCGGTCGAGGCCGGGCAGGCGGACCGTGCCGTCGAGCTGCTGACGAGCCACATCGAGCGCATCGCCCTCTTCCTCATCGACGCGCTCGCCACGGCGGCGGACGGGTCGGAGGCCGGTACGCCGTCCTTCGTCGCCGCGCTGATGACCTGCTTCGGCGAGGACGGGATGATCACCTTCCTGCAGGAGGCGTCGGTCTATCTGATGTGACGGGCTGATGTGACGGGCTGATGTGACGGGCTGATGTGACGGGCGGTCACCCCGCCACGCCGAGCCAGCCCGTCAGCGGCGGCAGCACCAGGGTGCGGCCGTCGGCGGCGATCTCCGCCGCCGGGGCGCCCGGCGGCCGCGGCAGGTCGACGGCGGAGCAGCGCGGGCGGTGCTTGAGCGACAGCTCGGCCGGCACGGCGGCGGTGTTGAACGCCGCCAGCATCCGTTCGCCCTCGGCCAGCCGCTCGAAGGCCAGCACCGGCCCCGCCGCCTCGACCGCCGCGACCGCCCCGCCGCGCAGCGCGGGATGGCCGCGGCGCAGGGACAGCGCGGCGCGCCAGACCGCCAGCGGGCTGCCCTCGCGCGCCTCCTGGCGGTCGATGGCGAGCGGCCGGTGGGCGGCCGGGACCGGGAGCCACGGGGCGTCGCCGGTGGTGAAGCCGCAATGGTCGGCCTCGGCGCGCCACGGCAAGGGCGTACGGCTGCCGTCGCGGCCCTGGAACTCCGGCCAGTAGGTCTTGCCGAACGGATCGCGCAGCTCGCCGCGCGCCAGCATCGCCTGGGGCAGGGCCAGTTCCTCCCCCTGGTAGAGGCAGACCGTGCCGGGCAGCGAGCAGAACAGGGCGGCGAGCAGGGCGTTGAAGCGCTCGGGATCGGCCCCCGGCGGCAGCCAGCGGCTGACGGCGCGCTCGACGTCGTGGTTGGACAGGCTCCAGCAGATGGCGCCGGCGTCCGCCGCGGCGGTGAGCGCCTCGGCGAAGTTGGCGGCGGAGAAGGGCTGCTTGGCCACCCCCAGGGTGTAGGCGGCGTGCAGGCCGCCGGGCGCGGTGTAGGCGGCGATGCGCGCCGGGCCGCCGGGCTGGCTCGACAGCTCGCCCAGCAGCACCCGCCCTTCGTAGCGGTCGCACAGCCGCCGCAGCCGCTCCAGCACGCCGCGGATCGACGGGTGCAGCATGTCGTGGACGTGGCGCTGCAGGGCGAAGGGCTTGACCGGCGGCTCGCCCTGCCAGCCGACCGCCGGGTTGGAGCGCAGCTCCGGGTCGTGCGCGAAGAAGTCGACGGCGTCGATGCGGAAGCCGTCGACGCCGCGCTCCAGCCAGAACGCCGCGGTGTCGAGCACCGCCTGCAGGCAGTCCTCGTCGTGCAGGTTGAGGGACGGCTGGCCCGCCAGGAAATGGTGCAGGTAGTACTGGCGCCGCCGCGGCTCCCAGCTCCAGGCGGCGCCGCCGAACACCGACAGCCAGTTGTTGGGCGGCGTGCCGTCCGGGCTGGGATCGGCCCAGACGTACCAGTCGGCGTGGGGCCCGCTGCGCGAGCGGCGCGACGCCTGGAACCACGGGTGCTCGTCGGAGGTGTGACCGCACACCAGGTCGACCACCACCTTGAGGCCGCGGTCGTGGGCCGCCGCCAGCACCCGGTCGAACAGGGCGAGGTTGCCCATGCGGCGGTCGACGTCGCGGTGGTCGGCGATGTCGTAGCCGAAGTCGGCCAGCGGCGACGGGTAGAACGGGCAGATCCACACGCCGTCGACACCCAGCGCGGCGACGTGGTCGAGCCCGGCGAGCACGCCGTCCAGGTCGCCCCAACCGTCGCCGTCGCCGTCGCGAAAACTCAAGGGATAGATCTGGTAGAGGGCCGCTCCGCGCAGCCACGACGCCCCAGCGCCCATGCCGTTCTCCGCACCCGTCGCCGGACCCGATCCGGCGGATCGGCGCGACGGTGACGGCGAGCGGCTAAGGAAAGGTTAGCGATCGGGCGCGCGCCGGCGGCGGCGGCTATTTTCGCTCCAGCCGTGGCACGGCCGACATCATTCCCAGCCAGGGCGCCCAGGCCTGCCGCGCCAAGCCGGTCCAGAGCTGCAGCGGCATCAGCGCCAGCGCGGCCGGCAGCGCCAGCGCTCCCAGCGCGGCGTCGAAGGACGGCGTCGCCTTCACGGTGACGGCGATCGCCTCCGCCCCCTCCTCGGGCAGGTCACGGCGCACGACCGTCATCTCCAGGCCGGGCCAGGCGGCGGTCAGCTTGGTCTCGTCCATGGCTGGAATCTCCCCTGGTGGACGGGCACGACCTTTCGCATCCGGCCACCGGGCGGTGGCGCCGGCACGATAAGGCGGGGGTGCGGCAAAAGGAACTGCCCGTTCGGGGGTGGCAACCGAAGCGGGTCCGCAGCGGTTCTCCTCCCGACCCTTCCTTTCGGACCGCCGCCCATGGACGCCCGCCCGCCCGCCGAGTACGCCGTCGATCCGCAGCAGGCCGCCGCCTGCGCCGGCCTCGTGTACGTCAGCGACGAGGAGCCGGGCATCCGCCGCCGCCGGGCCGGCAAGGGATTCTTCTATCTCTGGCCGGACGGCCGCAAGGTGGCGGAGGGGGACACGCTGGCCCGCATCCGCAAGCTGGCCATCCCGCCGGCCTACCGGTCGGTGTGGATCTGCCCCGACCCGGACGGCCACCTCCAGGCGACGGGACGGGACTCGCGCGGGCGCAAGCAGTACCGCTACCATCCCCGCTGGATCGAGGTGCGCGAGGGCACCAAGTACGGCCGGATGCTCGACTTCTGCCGGGTGCTGCCGACCATCCGCGCGCGCGTCGACGCCGACCTGGCGCAGCGCGGCCTGCCGCGCGACAAGGTGCTGGCGACGGTGGTGCGCCTCCTCGAGACGACGCTGATCCGCGTCGGCAACGAGACCTACGCCCGCGAGAACCAGAGCTACGGCCTCACCACCCTGCATGACGAGCACGTGGACATCGCCGGGGCGGAACTCCGCTTCACCTTCAAGGGCAAGTCCGGCAAGGAATGGAACGTCCGCCTACGCGACCGCCGCCTCGCCCGGGTGGTGCGGGCCAGCCGCGACGTGCCGGGCGAGGAGCTGTTCCAGTACGTCGACCACGACGGCCGCCGGCACGCCATCGCCTCCGGTGACGTCAACGAGTACCTCCGGCGCATCACCGGCGAGGACTTCACCGCCAAGGACTTCCGCACCTGGGCGGGGACCGTGCTGGCGGCCATGGCGCTGACCGAGTTCGAGAGCTTCGACAGCAAGGCCAAGGCCAAGCGCAACGTCACCCGCGCCATCGAGCGGGTGGCGGCGCGGCTCGGCAACACGACGTCGGTGTGCCGCAGGAGCTACGTCCACCCCGAGGTGGTGGACGCCTATCTCGGCGGCGAGCTGCTGGAGGCGATGAAGGTGGCGGTGGAGCGCGACCTGCGCGAGGAGCTGCCGGGCCTGGAGGCCGAGGAGGCGGCGGTGCTGGCCTTCCTGCGCGAGCGGCTGCAGCGGGAAAGCGCCGCCCGGGCCCGCGAATCGGGGCGCCGCAACAAGGGTTAGGCGCGCCTGTTCTCCCTCGTCAGAGACACCGCGACGAGGGAGACGCCCCATGGCGAAAGCGACGACCGACCATCAGGAGATCCGCCGCTGGGTGGAGGCCCACGGCGGCAAGCCGGCGGTGGTGAAGGGCACCGGGGACGACGGCCCCGGGCTCGGCGTCCTGCGCATCACCTTCCCGGACGCGCCGAAGAACGAATCCGCGAGCATGGACATCATCTCGTGGGACGACTTCTTCGAGCAGTTCGAATCGTCGAAGCTGGCGCTGCTGTACGAGGACGACAGCCTGTTCACCAAGATCGTCGGCCGCGACACGGTGGAGCGCCGCGAGCACGGCGACCACGCCGCCAGCCGCCACTGACCGCCCCCGCCTTCGCCGGACGCCGCCGCACGCCGCTGCGTGCGGCGAAGGCGCCCCCCGGGCCCCACCCGGCGCCGTACCCCGAAATACGGGGTTGTGCCTCTTCGGTAGAGCCGGCAACCGGAAGCCCCTTTGCGGTGTTGACTCCGGTGACATCATCTTCGCGAGGTGCGACATGCTGACGGTCATCGCCGCCGCGTCCCTGTTCGTGGCCCAGGGGACGATCTCCTGTCCCTCCTACGACGACGTCGCCAACCTGATCGTGCACGACTTCGGCGAGCTCCCGTCGACCGGCCCGACGAGCCGGGACGGCCTGACCCTGCAGCTTTTCCAGGCCCCCGACCGCTCGACCTGGACCGCCATCCAGATCGACGACGGCCACGCCTGCATCATCGCCACCGAACAGGACTTCTTCGGCCTGCGCCAGCCCGGCATGCCGACCTGACCCGCCCGGCGGGAGGACGGCCGCGGGACGCGGCGGCGCGTCCGGCGGCGCCGGCGCGACGCCGGCTCAATACCAGAAGCCGTGGGCGCGGTAGCGCGGCCGGCGCACCACCATCGGGAACGGCACCGCCACCGGCATCGCCTCAAGCTCGGGCAGCATCGCGGCCGGCGCCCGCAGTTCGAGCAGCCGGCGGATGCGTTCGCCGGTCTCGGGGTGGGTGCGCAGCAGCGACGGGTCGGCGTTGCGCCGGCCCGGCAGCATCATCCCCTCCCAGAAGCGGCCCTGCACCCGCTCGATGCGCTCCAGCGCCGCCGCCAGCCCGACGGGATCGCCGGTGAGGCGTGCGGCGTCGAGGTCGGCGTCGAACTCCCGCGTGCGCGACAGGGCGAGCTGCAGCAGCGCCCCGGCCAGCGGCGCCAGGGTCAGCACCAGGGCGAGCCCCCAGGGGACCGGTTCCCGCTCCATCATCACCAGCGGCAGGTTGAGCAGCAGCAGCAGCATGCCGAACAGGGACATGAAACGGGTCAGGCTCGCCACCAGGTCGGCGAGCCCCATCACCACCAGGTCGTTGTTGCGGACGTGGCTGATCTCGTGGGCCAGGACGCCCGCCAGCTCGCGCAGCGACAGGGCGCGCAGCAGCCCGTCGGTGACGGCGATGGCGGCGCCGGAGCGGCCGCCCACGGTGAAGGCGTTGAGCGCGGCGCTGGGCAGATAGTAGAGGTCGGGCGGGCGGGGCAGCTCGGCGCGGCGGGCGATGGCGTCGACCACCGCGAACAGCCGCGGCGCCTCGGCGGGGGCGAGCCGCCGCGCCCCGAACATGGCGAGCACCAGGCGCGGCGACACCCGCGGCCCGACGGCCAGCCCGACGGCGCCGGCGACGAAGGCCCAGAACACGCCCTCGGGTCCGGCCACCAGCCAGCCGCACAGCCCCAGCAGCAGCACCATGCCGCCGAGCAGCAGGGCCGATTGGATCAGGTTGGCACGCTTGCGACGGGCGTGCACCGCGAGCGACCAGGTCGGGTTCATGGCCCGTATTTAGGAAGGCGTCGCGGGCCCGTCATCCCCGGGCCATCCCCGGGGCGGCGCTCCGGTCATTCCGCCGGCTTGTCCGCCCCCTCCTCGGCCAGCAGCGGCTCGACCGCCGCCAGCTTGTCGCGGCACTCGGCGTCGCGGCCGTCGTGGGCGGCGGTCCGCGCCTCCAGCAGCAGCGCCTCGGCCTGGAGCCGGCGGGCTTCCACCTCCGCCTCGGTGTCGGCCGGGCGGGCGGGCGGTGCCGTGGCGCCCTCGGCGTCGGGGTGGACCACGCTCTCGGGCTTCTCCAAATGGTCCATCACCGCGACGCCCATGGATTCGTTGGTGGCCGGCGCGCTCGGCCGGGTCGCCTCGCCCTCGGCTGGGGCCGTGAGGTCGATGCCGGCGTCGGCGGCCAGCCGCTCGACGGCCTCGCCGCAGGACTGGGCAAGCCCGGCCGCCGGCGTGGCCAGCAGCAGGGCGCAAGCGAACAGGGTCGGCCGCATCATCGGGTGATGTCCTCTATGGCAACGGTTCAGTAGGGAAACAGGCGAGAGGCCCGTCTGTGCCCGCGGCCCGGCTCCC
This sequence comes from Azospirillum sp. ST 5-10, assembly GCF_051225715.1. Taxonomy (NCBI): domain Bacteria; kingdom Pseudomonadati; phylum Pseudomonadota; class Alphaproteobacteria; order Rhodospirillales; family Azospirillaceae; genus Azospirillum; species Azospirillum sp. ST 5-10. The sequence goes on along the minus strand of NZ_JBPJSP010000035.1, from coordinate 16,037 downwards.
CCGTTGATCGCCGATCCGGAATGCTGGCACAGTCCCTCCGCTCGGAAGCCGCGAAAGCACCGCATCGGCGATCGGCAAGGGATGGAGCATGAGACCAGCCGACCACGGCGCCGGGAACGCCGGCACCACCGACATCGCCCAGGCTTTGCGCCACCATCGCGCCGGTGCGCTGTCCGAAGCGCGGCGGCTGTACCGCGCCGTGCTAGGTGCCGAGCCGGACAACGCCGACGCGCTCCACCTTCTCGGCGTCGTCCATCTGCAGAACGGCGACCTCGGCGAAGCCGAGACCCTGATCCGCAGGGCCCTGGCGCGTATGCCGTCGGCAACCGGCTTCTCCAATCTCGGGGCCGCGCTGTACAAGCAGAGGCGGACGGTTCCGGCGATCGACGCGTATCGCAACGCGATGGTGCTGACGCCGGAGTACGCCGAGGCCTACACCAACATCGCCTCCTCGCTGCGCGCCGACGGGCGGACCGGTGCGGCGGCCACGGCCGCGCGTCGTGCCCTGCGCTTGCGCGCCGACCTGGCGGAAGCGCGGATCGAGCTCGCCACCGCCCTGGCAGCGGAACGCCGGTACGCGGACGCGATCCGCGTGCACCAGACCATTCTCGCCCTTCACCCAGACCGGGATGCGGCGCACCAGGCCCTCGGCCGCGTGCGCATGGCGGCCGGCATGGCGGGCGGCGCGACGGCCGCGTTCCGCCGGGCGCTCCGCCTCGGCGGCGGCACGGCGACGGTCTTCAACACTCTCGGCGACGCCGAAAGCCATCTGCGCAACTTCGTGCCGGCGGCGGCGGCCTATCGAAACGCCATCGTCGAGCGCCCCGCCGACCGGTCGGCATGGAACAATCTGGGCGTCGCCATGAAGCGGCTGGAGCGGTCCGCAGAGGCGCGCACGGCGTTTCGCCGGGCGCTGCTCCTCGACCCTTTCCACGCCGAGGCCCATTCGAACTTCGGCAACGAGCTGCGAGACACGCGGGACCACGCCGACGCCCTCGCCGCCCACCGCCGTGCCGCCGCGCTGATGCCCGGGTTTCCCACCGCCTACAACAACATGGGGGCGGTCCTGCCGCAGGAGGGGCCGGCCATCGCCCTCTACCACCGGGCGCTCCGCCTGCGGCCGGACTACGCCGACGCCCACTTCAACCTGGGATCGGCGCTGAAGGCCTGCGGCCGAACCGCGGCCGCCAGGGGCTTCCTGGAGCGCGCCCTCGCCTTGTCCCCGGGCTACGTCAGCGCCCTCAACAATCTCGCGCTGCAGCAGCGCGACGCCGGCGACGCGCCGCTCGCCACGGTGACCCAGCGCCGGTCGCTCCGGGTCGAGGCGGCCAACCCGGAATCCCATTTGAACCTGGCTCTTCTCCTGCTGATGCAGGGCGCCTTCGCCGAAGGATTCGAGGAGTACGAGTGGCGCTGGCGCGGCGAGGCACTGAAGCCGGCGTGGCGCCCGTTCCGCCAACCGCAATGGCGCGGCGAACCCGGTGGCGGCCGCACCCTCCTGGTGTGGTGCGAGCAGGGCTTGGGCGACACCCTGCAGTTCGTCCGCTACATTCCCATGGCTCGGACGCTGGGCTGGCGGGTCGTGCTCGAACTGCAGGGCTGTCTGCAGCGCCTCGTGTCGTCGCTGGACGGCGGCGTCACCATGGTCGTGCAGCACGCTCCGCTTCCGCCCTTCGACGCCCACTGCCCCCTGCTCAGCCTGCCCCGCGCCCTCGCCACCACGGTGACGACCGTTCCCGCACCGGTGCCCTATCTGCGCGCGGAGGAGGGCCGGCGCGCCTTATGGCGCGAACGGCTGCCCCGCGACGGGTTCCGCGTCGGCATCGTCTGGCAAGGGAACCCGGCGGGCAAGATCGACCGCGGCCGCTCCTATCCCCTGGCCTGCGCCGCCCCGCTCGCGCGCGTCCCCGGCGTGCACCTGGTCAGCCTGCAGAAGACCCACGGGCTCGGCCAGCTCGAGCGCCTGCCGCCGGGAATGACGGTGCGCACCCTGGGCGCCCAATTCGACGCCGGCGGGGACGCCTTTCTCGACAGTGCGGCGGTCGCCATGGAGCTGGACCTCATCGTCACCTCCGACACCGCCGTGGCGCACCTCGCCGGTGCCCTCGGACGCCCGGTCTGGCTGGTCCTCCAGGCGACACCGGACTGGCGGTGGCTGCAGGGGCGCGACGACAGCCCCTGGTATCCGACCATGCGGCTGTTCCGTCAAACGGCTCCCGGCGACTGGGGCACGGTGTTCGCCCGCATGGCTGCGGAACTGGAGGCGGTCACGGCCGGGGAGACCGCCCGCCTCTTGCCGCCGCCGGCCGCGACGCCCCTACCGTCGGCGCCGGAACCGGATCCGCAACCGGGCTCGACGCCGGTCGTCCGCGTCGACATCGCGCCCGGCGAGCTTCTGGACAAGATCACCATTCTGGAGATCAAGCTGGAACGCATCGCCGACCCGGCAAAGACTCGCAACGTCGCCGTCGAGCACGAACTGCTGACCCGGACCGCCGACGCCGCGCTGCCGAAGTCGGCTGAGCTTTCCGCCCTGGTCCGCCGCCTGAAGGCCATCAACGAGCGTTTGTGGGTGATCGAGGACGACATCCGCGCGTGCGAGCGCGCCAAGGACTTCGGCGAGACCTTCATCGCCCTGGCGCGCGCGGTCTACCACACCAACGATGAGCGCGCGGCGGTCAAGCGCGCCATCAACACCCTGCTGAACAGCGCCCTGGTGGAGGAGAAGTCCTACGCCGCCTACACGTAGCGCGGCCGACGAGGACGCCCCGGACGGACGTCCGTCCGGGGCGCCCCGATCGGGACGGGGCGGCCGCGCCGGTCCGTCTATCCCGCCAGCACGGTGATGTCGGTGTGGCTCAGGGTGCGGACGTTGAGGGTGGCGATGGTCACGGCCACGCCGGCACCGTTGCCATCGGAGTCGAAGGACAGCACGCCGGTCGTGGTGTTGAAGACGAACACGGCGTTGCCGTTGGCCGGGTCGTCGAGGGCGAAGTTGGCCGCCGACAGGGTGCCGGCGGCGAGATTGCCGAAGTTGGGGCTGTAGACGGCGATGCGGTCCACCCCGGCCTCGAAGTCGGCGATCGCGTCGCCACCCTCCTCGGGCTTGCGGAAGACGAAGAGATCCGCCCCCTGGCCGCCGAACAGTGTGTCCGCCCCGAGGTTGCCGTCGAGCCAGTCGTCGCCGAGGTTGCCGTAGAGCAGGTCGCCGTCCTGACCGCCGAACAGCGTGTCGCCCTCCTGGCCGCCGAACAGAGTGTCGGCCCCCCGGTTGCCGTACAGCACGTCCGATCCGAGCTGGCCGTACACCAGGTCGTCGTCCAGGCCGCCCAGGGCGGTGTCGTTGTCCTGGCCGCCGAAGAGGGTGTCGGTGCCGAAGTTGCCGTAGAGCAGGTCGTTCTGCTTGTTGCCGTAGAGCGCGTCGTTCTCCAGGCCACCGGTGACCGTGTCGTCGCCCTCGTCGCCGAAGAGAACGTCGTTGCCCTCCGCGGACCCGACGAAGTCGTTGCCGCCGCCGCCGCGCAGGGTGTCGTCGTCGGCTCCCAGCACGATGTACTGGGCCGCGCGGTCGCCGGTCACCACCTGGCTGCCGGCGCCGCCGGTCACCTGCACGGCACCGACCACCGCAGCGAACTCCACATCCTGCAACTGGATCACCGTCCCCGGAGGCAGGGCGGAAACGTCGATCACCAGGGCCACCGGCTTGCGGTCGGGGCCGGTGGAGCGGTCTCCGGTGATGACCAGGGGCGTCGACGGTGCCGTGGTCAGGGTGGTCGTCGGCACGATGGTGCGGACGATCAGGTTCTCTTCGCCGGTCGGCAAGCTCTCAAGGAAGGTGGCGCCGACACCGGTCATCTCGGACTGGTCCGCCGGTTGGTCCTGGGTGCGACTGCGGATCGCCCGGATCAACCCGGTCAGGCCGGTCTCCGTGCCGGCCGGCATGCTGGCGACGGTCTCGACCCGCAAGCCGACGCCGATCGGCACGGACGCCTCCAGCCTCCGCGTGCCCGTGACCGTGTCGGTGAGCAGGGGGATGTCGGCGTTGGTGGTGGTGGCGTCCTCCTCGGTGCGGGTGTCGGTGACCACAGGTACGGTGATCACCTCGGTCTGGGTGCCGTCGGGGGTGGTCTCCGTCTGCGTCTGCACCACCACTCCGTCCACCGTCCGGGTCGTCGGCGGGGTCGTCGTGCCGCCCCCACTGCCCGTGTCCGGCGGCGGGGGAGCGGCTCCGGTGGTGAAGTTGAAGACGGTTTTGTCGGTGATGCCGGCATATCCGTTGCCGGCCGCGTCCTGGATGGCGCCCGACGCGACGGTGACGTAATAGCCGCTGGAATATTCCAGGCTCGCGGTGGGATCGATGGTCACCGAGGAGTCCGTGACGGTGAGACGATTGGAAGTCGCGACATCAAAGGTCTCGACCGGCACGTCGCCGGCCGTATAGAGGGTGATGGCGCCGGTGCCCCTGGCCACCGTCTCCGAGAAGGTCAGCGTCAGGTCCGCCGACGCCCCGACGCCGGTCGCGTCGTCCAGCGGCGAGAGGGCCGACAGGGTGGGTGCGGTGGTGTCGATGACGATGCCCTTGTTGGCCGCCAGCGATCCGGGAGCGCCGGGACTGGGCAGCGCCAGCACGGCGTCGTTGCCGGCCGCGTCCTGGATGGTGGCGCCGCCGGTCAGGGCGAGCGCCGAGGTGCTGAGATAGTCGAGGTCCGATGTGCTGTCGCCGGCCTGCACCGTGTAGGTGAAGGAGAGCGTGGTGGTCCCTGTTCCGCCGCTGTACGTTGCCGTCCGGTCAGTGGCGCCGGTCTCCAGCGTCAAGGTCGGCGTGCCCGTGACGGCCACCGTCTTGGTGAAGGCAACGGTGACGACGACGGTGTCGCCGGCGTTGTAGCTGCCGTCGGCGGTGGAGGCGCTGACGCTGCTCACCGCCGGCGCCACATCGTCGTCGGTGATGGTCAAGGTCGTCGACTGGGGCGTGCCGCTCTCCGCCGCGCCGTCGCCGCCCGACACCGCGCTGATGTCGACGACCACCGTCTCCGCGGCATCGACCAGCCCGTCGTCGACTCCCGTCGCGGTGACCGTGCCGATGGTCTGCCCCGCGGCGATGGTCAAGGTCGTCGCCGACAGGGTGTAGTCCGTCGCGTTCGTCGCCGTGCCCGCGGTGGTCAGCGTCACCATCGTGTCGGTCGCCGTCGCGGCGCTCAGCGTCGCCGTGACGGTCGCCACACCACCGTTCTCGGCCAGCGACGACCCGCTCGACGTCAGCGTCACCGTCGGCGCCGGGTCGTCGTCGGTGATCGTCAACGTCGCCGACTGGGGCGTGCCGCTCTCCGCGGCACCGTCGCCGCCCGACACCCCGCTGATGTCGACGACCACCGTCTCCGCCTCGTCGTTGAACGCGTCGTCGACGCCGGTCACCGTCGCGGTCGCCACGGTCTGCCCCGCGGCGATGGTCAGGGTCGTTGCCGACAGGCTGTAGTCGGTGCCGCCACCCGTCGCCGTGCCCGCGGTCGTCAGCGTCACCATCGTGTCGGTCGCCGCCGCGGCGCTCAACGTCGCCGTCACCGTCGCGACACCGCCGTTCTCGGCCAGCGGCGATCCGCTCGACGTCAGCGTCACCGTCGGCGCATCGTCGTCGGCGATCGTCAAGGTCGTCGACTGGGGCGTGCCGCTCTCCGCGGCACCGTCGCCGCCCGACACCCCATCGATGTCGACGATCACCGTCTCCAGGCCTTCGGTCGTGGCGTCGTCGACGCCGGTCACCGTGGCGGTCGCCGAGGTCTGCCCCGCGGCGATGGTCAGGGTGGCCGCCGACAGGCTGTAGTCGGTGCCGCCACCCGTCGCCGTGCCCGCCGTGCTCAGCGTCACCGTCGTCGCCGTGGTGGCCGCGGCGCTCAGCGTCGCCGTGACGGTCGCCATACCGCCGTTCTCCGCCAGCGGCGACCCGCTCGACGTCAGCGTCACCGTCGGCGGATCATCGTCGTCGGTGATCGTCAAGGTCACCGACTGGGGCGTGCCGCTCTCCGCGGCACCGTCGCCGCCCGACACCCCGCTGATGTCGACGACGATCGTCTCCGCCTCGTCGTTGAACGCGTCGTTGACGCCCGTCGCGGTGATCGTGCCGACGGTCTGGCCCGCGGCAATCGTGATCATGGCACCCGACAGGGTGAAGTCCACGGGCGCGGTCCCGGACGCCGTCCCGCCGAAGCTCAGCGTCACCGTCGTCGCCGTGGTGGCCGCGGCGCTCAGCGTCGCCGTGATGGTCGCGACCCCGCCGTTCTCCGCCAGCGGCGATCCGCTCGACGTCAGCGTCACCGTCGGCGCCGGGTCGTCATCGGTGATCGTCAAGGTCGTCGACTGGGGCGTGCTGCTCTCCGCCGCGCCGTCGCCGCCTGACACCCCGTCGATGTCGACGACCACCGTCTCCGCCTCGTCGTTGACCGCGTCGTCGACGCCGGTCACCGTCGCGGTCGCCGAGGTCTGCCCCGCGGCGATGGTCAGGGTGGTCGCCGACAGGGTGTAGTCCGTCGCGTTCGTCGCCGTGCCCGCGGTCGTCAGCGTCACCATCGTGTCGGTCGCCACCGCGGCGCTCAGCGTCGCCGTCACCGTCGCGACACCGCCGTTCTCGGCCAGCGGCGATCCGCTCGACGTCAGCGTCACCGTCGGCGCATCGTCGTCGGCGATCGTCAAGGTCGTCGACTGGGGCGTGCCGCTCTCCGCGGCACCGTCGCCGCCCGACACCCCATCGATGTCGACGATCACCGTCTCCAGGCCTTCGGTCGTGGCGTCGTCGACGCCGGTCACCGTGGCGGTCGCCGAGGTCTGCCCCGCGGCGATGGTCAGGGTGGCCGCCGACAGGCTGTAGTCGGTGCCGCCACCCGTCGCCGTGCCCGCCGTGCTCAGCGTCACCGTCGTCGCCGTGGTGGCCGCGGCGCTCAGCGTCGCCGTGACGGTCGCCATACCGCCGTTCTCCGCCAGCGGCGACCCGCTCGACGTCAGCGTCACCGTCGGCGGATCATCGTCGTCGGTGATCGTCAAGGTCACCGACTGGGGCGTGCCGCTCTCCGCGGCACCGTCGCCGCCCGACACCCCGCTGATGTCGACGACGATCGTCTCCGCCTCGTCGTTGAACGCGTCGTTGACGCCCGTCGCGGTGATCGTGCCGACGGTCTGGCCCGCGGCAATCGTGATCATGGCACCCGACAGGGTGAAGTCCACGGGCGCGGTCCCGGACGCCGTCCCGCCGAAGCTCAGCGTCACCGTCGTCGCCGTGGTGGCCGCGGCGCTCAGCGTCGCCGTGATGGTCGCGACCCCGCCGTTCTCCGCCAGCGGCGATCCGCTCGACGTCAGCGTCACCGTCGGCGCCGGGTCGTCATCGGTGATCGTCAAGGTCGTCGACTGGGGCGTGCTGCTCTCCGCCGCGCCGTCGCCGCCTGACACCCCGTCGATGTCGACGACCACCGTCTCCGCCTCGTCGTTGACCGCGTCGTCGACGCCGGTCACCGTCGCGGTCGCCGAGGTCTGCCCCGCGGCGATGGTCAGGGTGGTCGCCGACAGGGTGTAGTCGGTGCCGCCGCCCGTCGCCGTGCCCGCGGTCGTCAGCGTCACCATCGTGTCGGTCGTCGCCGTACGGCTCAGGGTCGCCGTCACCGTCGCGACACCGCCGTTCTCCGCCAACGACGACCCACTCGACGTCAGCGTGACCGTCGGCGCTGCAGCCGTGATGCGGTCGAGGATCAGGTCTGCCAGGCTGTACCATGGAGAACTATCAGCATCAGTGAAGTCCTCAGAAAAAACAATCGAAAAACTGCTTATTTGCAGGAATTGATCGGCATCTCCAAAGCTGTTTTCCGTGACATTGTGAACTCCGTCGATTTCATTAGAAATTGATCCAGTTTTTACGCCGCCTTTGTTTGTGGTCAGCGTATAAGTGGCCGGATTTTCCTGGCCCGTGGAGATGTCATAAAGTGTTATAGAATTCAAGTCGAATGTATAACCAGTCATCGACACTGTAATTTCAAGCGTGTCCGCGCCACCCTGCGATGTGCCGTCATAAATTGAATAGTTAGCGGGGTAGCCACCAAAGTATCCGAGCGTGACGCCGCTTATGTCCGTGTACTGTTCCAGCGTAAAGGTAAGCTCATATCCGTTCTCGCTGAAGGTTTCCGTGGCAGCGCCTGTAACGGTATCCGTGTCATCTGTGGTGAGCGTGAATGTCGTTGGGGCAAGTATGGCCGCGAACCGGTCCTGAGCCGCTGCCGTGATCGCTACGGGCGTGCCGACATCACCAACCCTGGCCTCGAGCAGCCAGTTGCCTCCCAGCGCATCGGCACCGGTGGGACCGACCGATGCCGCGATGTCGGCGCCAACCAGTTCGGCCAACGTGGACAGGAAACGGTTGCCCGATCCGTGAGCCACATTGCAGCCATACAGCAGAAGGTCGCCGCCCGCCGTGAGGGCACTGCCCAGCTTGGCAAGCTCCGGTTCACGGGCGATGGCGCGTTCCACATCCAGGGAAAGCGCCCCCAATAGAACGCGTCCCTCCGCTCCATGACTCAGAAGATGGATGGCATCATAACCGTCCTTGCCGGCGGCCCAGGCCGCCATCTGCGCCAAACCGTCACGGGAACTGTCCAGCAACACCACCTCGACGCCCGGCGCAACGCCATCGGCCAGCGTCCCCCAGTCGACGACACCAGTATCGATGAACGCGACTTCCCGGCGGCCACCGTTGAGCGCGGGAACGGCCTGGTGCAATACATGAAAGGCGTCGTCCCCACCAGCAAACGGCATCCCCGCGGCGCTCCCGCCGTCCATCCCCGAAGCGCTGTCCATCTGCCTCACCTTCTCACCAGCCACACCAGATACTTCCGGCACACCACAACCCTCTACGGGCAAGGGTAGTGGAGCCTGCGCCGTTGCGCGGCCCGCGGGCCCATTCAGTTCCGACGGAAGCCCTTCCGTCAGATCGGCGAACGGCATTTCCTCCAAAAGAGGTATATACCTCACCGTTCGCTATCATCACAAGATGCAACCCAATAGGAAAATGTATCTTCACGACCCGCGAAAGTGATGGTGGCTGCCCTGGCAGGCGCCCGTTACATTTCGCGACATTGTGTAACGAAAAGATTCATCGGACGCCTGGGAGAAAAAGTTGCCGTCCGGATTCAACGGCCCCATCTGCCTGCGGGGGTGAGCATCTGTTTGGGCCTTGGCCGTACCCCCGACCTCCAGCCGACCGGTCTCCGATCCCCTGCGACACTGGATATTTGGACACACTGACTCCAACCGGATGCCGGTGCAGCAACCGCGCATCCGGTCAAAGCGCTCCCCTCCGACAATCGAAGGGGAGCCGCGGAGACACGCCCCCCGCCTGACCGGATCAGGGCCGGTCCGGGAAGACACCGTTGTTCATGATGCAGGCGGTCAAGGCCAACACCGGCGACTGGGTGGGCACGGTCATGGCGGCGCCCACGACACCGGTCGGCTGGACGGTCACCGTGCCGCCACCGCTGCCCCCCGTGACGTTGAGAGTAACGTCGCCCTTGGCGCTACCGACCAGGGAGCCGCCCGAGGCGGTGCCGCTGACCGTGCCGGTCGCCTGTCCGGTTACGGCTCCCGCCGGACCGATGACCGTGGTATTGCCGTTGCCAGCCGGAGCATAGATGTTCGGAGCAGGCGATCCGCCTGACGTGAGCAGAACGTTGTTCCCCACATTCTGCGTCCGCCCCGCGGTATTCGTGGAGCCGATCTTCGCGTCGGCGACGACGTTCAGGGTGGCGCTGGTGCTGAACGGCAGGCCGCTCACCGAGCCTTCGAGGGGAATGTCGACGGTGCCGGAGATGGTGCCGCCGCTGCCGCCGGAGCTGGTGAACTTGGCGGTGTGGGTGTGCTGCGGCAGCGGGATCGCCAGCGTCACCTGATTCTGGCCGGCCCGCTGCGCCAAATTGATGTTGTCCAGACCAGTGCCTTGACCGTAGCCGACGGGTGCGCGGCCCCGCAGGTCCGGCACGCCAAAGGTGCTGCGCCCGTCGCCGCCGTACGTCGTTCCGAGCAAAGCGTACAGCGCCTGGTTGCCGTTGATCGCCAGCAACTGGCCGGACGCCGGCAGCCAGCCGCGCGGGCAGAACTGGTTGGCGAAAAAGCAGACCGTGCCGATGTAGGAGTCCTGGCTGCACGCCGCGGCCGGCGTGGCGAGTCCGGCGCCGGTCGCGACGGTGGCGGCGAGCAGGACGGAGCGGAACGTCTTGGTCATCGTTGGCGATTCCTCCTGTTGGTGTATGAGGCGGCCCAGCCCGCCCCAGAGAACAGTTAACGAAAAGAAACCATCATCGATCGGGGGCCGAAGTCCCTGAGGATCGGAAATCCGTCCCCGGCAACTCTGCCACGATTCCCGCAATATTGATCCCGGATTTTTTTGTTCCGAATGCAACAAACTATTCTAAATTATTCACGCACACCCCAAATGGACTTGCATACCGACGTATTCACTTGATTGCTTTTGGCGATACTATAGGCCGACAAGGTGACGGCCTCTTTGTGGGGCGACTCGTCCACGGCGTGCCGCCCGTCGCCGATTGACGCCACCGCCCGGCAGGGCGCAAAGCTGCGGCCGACCGGACCGCCGCCACCGAAGGAGCCCCCGATGTCCCGCCGATCGCTGACCGCCGCGCTGATGCTGACCGCACTGGTCGGGCCCGCGGCGGCGCAAACGACGGACCCGGCGCGTCGCGCCGCCACCCGGCCGCCGTTGCAACTGCACGACGAATCGCCCGTCGCCACCCCCGTCCCGGCCCCGGGGCCGGCGCCGGCCCCGACACCGGCCCCCGGGCCGGCCGAGACGCCGGCGGTCGCGCCGGAGGCCGTTCCGCCGCCCGCCGCCGCCGTTCACGACGCCGTCGCCCGCGACCCGGTGGCCGTGGTCCGCGCCTTCTACGACGCCCTCGGCCGCGCCGACGGCATCGCCGCCAACGCCTATCTCGTGCCCGCCAAGCGCGGCCAGGGCCCCTTCGACCCGCAGGCCATCGCCGCCTTCTACGGCGCCATGGCGGAGCCGCTGCGGGTGCTCGCCACCGGCCGGCTCGACCCGCGGATCGTACGCGTGCGCTACGCCTGGACGCACCGCAGCGGCCGGCGTTGCGACGGCGCCGCCGACGTCATCCTCACGCCGCAGGACGGCCGGCTGCTGATCGAACGCATCCACAGCCTGGGCGGCTGCTGAACGGTCCTGCGGATGCCCCTTGACAACGTGCCGCACCGCACAACATAGAGATGTGTCTTTCGGGGCCGGCTCCGCCGCTCCCTCCCCGCCCCCGCCGCCGGTTTCCCGGCAGCCGCGGCCGCATCGGCGGCCGCCGGCGCCGTTCCGTGCGGCCCGGGCGGACAGGATCACGCACCGCCGATCGGTGCACGCCCGTCCGGCAGCGTCGAATGCCGGCACCGTACGACCGACTGGAACGACAACGAAAAGAGAGTCTATGACCGTTTCCAAGACCCGTGGGCGCACCGCGTCCCGCGGACGGCCGGCCGCATCCCGCGGTCCGGCGCAGCTCGACCACGGCCGCGCCCCGCTGCGCGGCGCCCTCCCGAAGTCCGGGGCCAAGCGCGGCCCGGTGCCGGGCACCGACGAAGTGCTCTTCCTGCCGCTCGGCGGCTGCTCGCGCATCGGCATGAACATGGCCCTCTACGGCCACGCCGGGAAATGGCTGATCGTCGACGCCGGCGTCGCCTTCATGGGCGACGAGGCGCCGGGCATCAACGCCCTGATGGCCGATCCCACCTTCATCGAACAGCGCATGGACGACGTGGTCGGCCTGGTGGTCACCCACGCCCACGAGGACCACATCGGCGCCATCCACCATCTGTGGCCGCGCCTGACCTGCCCGATCTACGCCACCCCCTTCGCCTCGCACGTCATCCGCGAGCGGCTGAAGGAGAAGGGTAGCATGCGCGACGTGCGCCTGCGCACCTTCGAGGTGGGGGCCGCCTTCGACCTCGGTCCCTTCCGGGTCGAGAGCATCGCCGTCACCCACTCGATCCCCGAGCCGGTGGCGCTCGCCATCCGCACCGCCGCCGGCACCGTCCTGCACACCGGCGACTGGAAGTTCGATCCCGATCCCCTGATCGGCCAGACCGCCGACATCGCGGCGTTCCGGCGCCTGGGCGACGAGGGCGTGCTGGCCATGCTGTGCGACAGCACCAACGCCGACGTGCCGGGCTCCACCGGTTCGGAGGCCGAGGCGCGCGCCGGGCTGGCCGAGGCCTTCGCCGGCCGCAAGGGGGCGATCGCCGTCACCGGCTTCGCCTCCAACGTCGCCCGCATGAAGGCGGTGGCCGAGGCCGCCGCCGCCCACGACCGCAAGGTGGTGCTGGCCGGCCGCTCGCTGCTGCGCATGGAGGCGGCGGCGCGCGCCTGCGGCTTCCTCGACGGGCTGCCCGACTTCATCGGCCTGGACGAGGCCGCGTGGACCGACCGCCGCCACCTGGTCATGCTGTGCACCGGCAGCCAGGGCGAGGAGCGCGCGGCGCTCAGCCGCATCGCCCGCGGCAACCACCGCGAGCTGTGGCTGCAGAAGGGCGACACCGCGATCTTCTCCGCCCGCGCCATCCCCGGCAACGAGGAGGCCATCGGCGACGTCCAGAACCACCTGCGCGCCCGCGGTGTGGCGGTGCTGACCCCGGCCGACGCGCCGGTGCACGTCTCCGGCCATCCCAAGCGCGACGACCTGCGCCGCATGTACGAGCTGGTCCGCCCGCGCTTCGCCGTGCCGGTGCACGGCACCATGGCGCACCTGGAGGCGCACGCACGCCTCGCCCGCGACTGCGGCGTGGAGCGCGCGCTGGTGCTGGAGGACGGCGACCTCGTCCGCCTCTCCCGCGAGGCCACCGCGGTGATCGCCCACATGGAGCCGCGCCGCCTCGCCGACGACGGCAAGGCGATCGTCCCCTGGCGCGGCACCCTGGCGCCGGGCGACGCCGTGCAGAAGCTGGCGCTGGCGGCCTGACGGGGAACGCCGGAGCGGCCCGCGGTGTTGTCCGTCCGCTGGAGGGAGAGAACCGATGGCCGACTACGAGCACACCCAGGTGATGAGCGTCCCGCCCGAGACCGCCTTCGCCTTCCTGGAGGATCCGGCGAACCTGCCCCTCTGCCTGCCCGAGGTGGAGGGGGTGGACGCGGCCGGGCCCGACCGGGTCCGCCTGAGCGGACGGCTGAACGGCCGGGCGCTGACCGTCGACTGCCGCCTCGGCGTCGACCGCGCGGCGCGCCGGCTGGAGTGGGAGGTCGCGCAGGCCGGGGCCCGCGGCTGGCTGCGCGTCGCCCCGCTGCCGTCGGGCTGCGACGTCACCGCCCACGTCTCCTTCGCCGGCCCGCAGCCGCCGGCCGAGCGGGTGCGCAGCCGCCTCGGCAAGGGGCTGGAGGCCATGCGCGACCGCCTGGAGGGACGGCCGGGCGACGGCCTGCCGTCGGTGGACTGACCCGCCATGACCGCCTTCCTCCTCCTGCTCGCCCTCATCGCCGTCTTCCTCCTCACCGGCCCGTGGTGGCCCTACAGCCGCGGCTGGGGCTACGGCCCGTCGGGCGTCGTCCTCGCCCTGCTGGTCCTGTGGTTCGCGCTCGTCTGGTGGGGTGCCCTGGTGCTGGCCCTGCCGTGGGCGGCATGAGCGGTCCGGTGGTGCTCGACACCAACGTCTTCGTCGCCGCCGGCTTCCGGCCGGACAGCGCGTCCGGCCGGATCGTCGCGGCGGTGCGCGCCGGCGCGCTGCGCCTGGTGTGGGACGCGCCGACCCGCGGCGAGACCCGCGCCGTGCTGACCCGCATCCCGCGCCTCGACTGGGCGGCGGTCGCGGCACTGTTCCGTCCCGAGGACGAGCACATGGGCGGCACGGCGCCCGACGCCTTCACCGCCGTCGCGGACCCCGGCGACCGCAAGTTCGCCGCCCTGGCCGCCGCGACCGGGGCGGTGCTGGTCAGCAGCGACGCCCACCTGCTGTCCTGCGGCGCGGCGATCGGCGTCCGCGTGCTGACGCCGCGCGACTTCCGGGACGCCACCGCGCCCGCCGGCGCCTGAGCCGCTTTGTGCGGCTTGCGCCACGTTTGCCCCCACCCCGCCCCTCCCCCGCTTCGCAGGGGAGGGAGTCAGGCCCTCCCCTGCGAAGCGGGGGAGGGAGGGGACCCGCGGCACAGCCGCGGGGAGGGTGGGGCAAGCGTGGCGCAGGCCAACACCACTCCGTTCAGAGTGGCGGCACGGCCGGCGGCGTGCGGGCCGCGGCCCGGCGTCCGGGCTGCGGCGGGACCGGGTCCGCCAGCGGCATGCCGCGCTGCACCCAGGCCCGCAGACGCACCGCGAGGTCCGGCGCGACCGAGGCGTTCCACATCAGCAGCGCCCACAGAGCGACGGCGTCCGGCGCGCCGACCGCCCGCGCCAGGCGGTCGCAGCGGGCCTCGAACGGCTCGGCGCCGCAGGCGTCGAGGCGGGCGCGGATGCGCGCCGGCCACGGCGGGCGCAACTGGTTGCGGTCGTCGAAGAGGTCGACGGGAAGCGGGCGAAGCGGCATGCGGACGACCTCCCGAAGCGGGGTAACACCGGACTGAACAGCGCGGCCGGCGCCACGGCTCGCTCCCCGGACGGGCTATCCCGTCCGGGGAGCGCCCTGCCCCCTCGTCCAACCGGACGACTGTCGCCGCGGCCGCGGCATCGCCATCTCTTCCGATGGGGCGTTCGCCGAGCCGTCGTGCGCCCCACCCGGGAGCGGTCGCAGGAGCGGCACCATGGACCTGGCACCGGACATCGCGGTCTTCCGGCCGCACCTGGAGTGGCTGAACGGACGGCGCGGCGCCATGGAGGCGCTGGTCCGCCGCTGGGGGGCCATCAATTCCGGCAGCGGCAACGCCGCCGGTCTCGCCGCCATGGCGGCGGCGCTGGCGGAGGCCTTCGCCCCCCTGGGGCCGCTGCGGCGCCAGCCGGCGGGGCACGGCGACCTGCTGAGCCTGGAGCGTCGGCCCGAGGCACCGCGCCAGGTCGTCCTGGCGATCCACTACGACACCGTGTTCGGCCCGGAGCATCCGTTCCAGGCGGTGCGCGCCCTCGACGCCGACACCCTCAACGGGCCCGGCGTCGCCGACGCCAAGGGCGGCCTCGCCGTGCTGCTGCACGCCCTCCTGGCGCTGGAGCGCAGCCCCTTCGCCGCCGGGATCGGCTGGCGGGTGCTGCTGAACCCGGACGAGGAGACGGGCTCCAAAGGCTCCATCGCCGCGATGCTCGACCGGGCGGCGGGCGCCGACCTCGCCCTGCTCTACGAGCCGGCCCTGGAGGACGGCACCATGGCCGCCGCCCGCAAGGGCAGCGGCAACTTCACCCTGGCGGTGACCGGCCGCGCCGCCCACGCCGGCCGCGACTTCGCCGCCGGACGCAACGCCCTGACGGCGCTGGCCGCCGCCATGGTCGCGCTGGACGCCCTGAACGGCCGGCGCGACGGCGTCACCGTCAACGTCGCCCGGGTGGAGGGCGGCGGTCCGGACAACGTCGTGCCCGAGCGGGCGCTCGCCCGCTTCAACATCCGCGTGCCGACGGCCGCGGACGCCGCCTGGGCCGCCGCCGAATGCGCCGGCATCGTCGCCGCGCTGAACGCCCGCGACGGCATCCGCGCCGAGCTGCGGGGCGGCTTCGGCCGCCCGCCCAAGCCGGTCGACGGGCGGCAGCGCCACCTCCAGGCCTGGGTCGGCGGGCTCGGCGCGGCGCTCGGCGTGCCGGTGGGCTGGCGCGACACGGGCGGGTGCTGCGACGGCAACAATCTCGCCGCCGCCGGTGTCGCCAACGTCGACACCCTGGGCGTGCGCGGCGGCCGTATCCACAGCGACGGCGAGTACGTCAGGCTCGACAGCCTGGTCGAGCGCGCCGCCCTGTCGGCCCTGCTGCTGATGGCGCTGGGCGCCGGCGCCTTCGCCTGGCCGGAGGACGCGCGGTGAGATACCGTCACGTTGAGCAAGCCCTATTTTCAGGGGGCGAGCTTTGGTTCGAAGGGCTTTCGGGCCTTGGCGA
>NZ_JBPJSP010000034.1:0-70067 GCF_051225715.1 Azospirillum sp. ST 5-10 | reverse complement strand
CATCCCTCAATTCCCCTTCTCTCAAGGGGGGCAGATCCTCGTGGCGCCAGGGGGGCAGTTTGACGTGTCGCCTGACATGCGGCTCCGATCGCGGCGGCCAGCGGGCGGCGATCATGTATGGCCTGATCACCACGGCCAAGCTGAACGACGTCGATCCCCAGGCGTGGCTCGCCGACGTCCTGGCCCGCATCGCCGACCTGCCGCAGAACCGCCTGCCCGAACTGCTGCCCTGGAACTGGAAACCGGCCTGACCGCGGCGCTCACCAGATGCTTACGGTGTACGGCTACATGCGCGCCTTCCAGAAAGCGGGCGTGTGGGAAACCATGCGTCACCACCTGCTGGTCATGCTGCGCGAGCTCATCGGCATCGCCGTCATGGTGTGAGCGAGGATTGATGAACGGAGGCGAGGGTTGCGGTGAGCCGGCAGATTGGAAGCAGGATGTTCGTGAAGCACGCGAAGAAACCTTGAACTTTAGGCTATTTTGACCAAAAATCCCCGCTGACGATCGCCAGGGCTGGACATGCGAACGCTTTCGGCGAGGGAAGCGAAGTATAATTTCGGTCGGCTGATCGACACCGCGTGGGCTGAGCCCGTCATGGTTGAGGAGTACGGCCGCCCCGTCGTGCTGGTCCTGTCGGTCGAAGAGTACGAGCGGCTAAAGGCAACCAAGTCGGAACATTGGTTAGGTTCCAACCAACCCGATCCAGAATAACAAGGCGGATGGAATGGCTGGCTTGGTGCAATGGGAAGAACTCCTCGCAGCTCTGCGGCGATTGGGCGGCTCTGCCGGCAACGGCAGGATCCGCGAGGCGCTGCATTGGGATGAGGTATTCTACGAAGCGGTTAAGCAGGCCCACATAAAGGCTGGCACCATCGTGAACGGCCACGGGTGCGGCGGCTGCGTTGCCATTGCGGGAAAGGACGTGCAGGAGCGGAGCGCCCAACAAACCGCACAGGTCGACCGCCAAGTGCGCGCCGCACGCCCCAACATCACGGCGGCCAATGTCGGCTACCGGGCGGAGTTCTGGTTTATAGCCGATTCCCTACGCGGCAGCATGGATTCAGCGGATCACAAGCACCTCACCACGTGGATAATATCTTCGATAGAGCTATCGAGCACGCATTCCCGCATGTTGAGTGTGCCACCGTATGGCGCTCAACAATCGGTAATTCGGCACCCGAGAGCTAAGCCATCAGCGCCCGAATGGTACGGGAAATCGCTTGGCTGTGGGATTTTGCAAGGGGCCGTCACTGACAATGCCCAGTGCGACGCGCGCGATCCACAAGCTTCGTTGCGTGCGTTCGAAATTTCTTGTGGCGTCGCGTGATGCGGCGAGTACTCATCGCGTGGGTCGGCGTGTCCGACCTCCTCGGCCCTTCGAAGGAGACGGCCGACGACGTTGGCCCGGTCGCGCAGGCGCTCAAGGCCCGCGAGTTCGACCGGGTGGTGCTCCTCGAGAATTTCAGCAAGCCCGAGCACAAGGACATGCTCCCGTCGTACGTCGCTTGGCTGAAGGCACGGACGAAGGCGGAAGTCGTCGAGCGCCCCGAGGATCTGGCCGGTCCGACGGACTGGGGCGGCATCTACAAGGCCGCACTTCGCGCCTGTCAGGCACAGGAAAGGGATTCGGCACTGACCTTCCACCTGAGCCCCGGCTCGCCGCCGATGGCCGCGGTATGGGTGCTCCTCGGGAAGACGGTCTTCTCGGCCGAGCTGATCGAGTCCTCACGTGAGCAGGGCGTGAAGACGGTCGCGGTTCCCTTCGACATTGCTGCCGAGTTCCTCCCCGACCTGCTGCGTGAACCTGACGAGAGGCTGCGAAGCCAGAGCACGGCGGACTCGCCAAGCGCCCCCGAGTTCAAGGACATCATCCACAGGAGTAATGTGATGGCGCGCCTCATTCAACGGGCGCGTCGGGTGGCCCTTCGGAACGTGCCGGTGCTCGTCGAAGGCGAGTCCGGCACGGGGAAAGAACTGTTCGCGAAGGCGATCCACCGGGCGAGTCCTCGTCGCGACAAGCCGTTCATCGCGATCAACTGCGGCGCCATACCTTCGACCCTGGTCGAGACCGTTCTGTTCGGCCATGAAAAGGGGGCGTTCACCGGTGCCGACCGCCTACGCAAAGGCGTCTTCGAAGATGCTCACGGTGGGACGCTGTTCCTCGACGAACTTGGCGAACTGCCCCTGGACGCGCAGGTAAAGCTGCTCCGCGTCCTCCAGGAGTCCAAGGTCAGGAGGGTCGGCGCCACCTCCGACATCGACGTCGACGTTCGAGTGGTTTCGGCGACCAACCGCACCGTCATCGAAGAGGTGGAAGCCGGGCGCTTTCGTGAGGACCTCTTCTACCGGCTCGCCGTTGCGGTCTTGAGGCTGCCGCCGCTCCGCGAGCGGACCGGCGATTTGGGACTCTTAATCGACGAGCTGCTGAAGAAAGAGAACCAGGACGCCGAGAAGGTCGAGCCCGGATACGTCCACAAAAAACTTTCTGCCGGAGCAAGAAACCTTCTTCTCGCCCACCCATGGCCGGGCAACGTCCGCGAGCTTCAACTCTTGCTTCGGCGCGTGGCCATCTGGAGCGACGGCGCCACCATCTCCACCGAGGATGTCCGCGAATCCCTTCTCGCTGTGCCGCATGCGCAACGACACGACGTGCTCGGTCGCCCCCTCGGCGGTGGCCTCAACCTACAGGAACTATTGAAGGAAGTGGCGCAGCACTACTTGGGGCGTGCGCTCCATGAAGCGGCCGGGAACAAGACGCGGGCCGCGGAATTGGTCGGCGCGCCAAGCTACCAGACGCTGTCGAACTGGCTCAAGAAGTACGAGGTCGAAGCGTGACCATTTCCTCGAACATCGGGCGTTGGCACGACGGTTGCTCAAGGAGTCTCCACTAACGGCAACCACGGGAAGTTGTCGCGGAACGAGGAGACGCTGCATGCCTGCCAACAGCAACCGGTTGGAACCGCACCGCACCGAAGGACGCTTCATTCTTACCAACCACGCCAAGGAGCGCCTAGCAACGCGCGGGCTTCGGGCCGACGCCATCAACGCGGCGCTAGCCTATGGGCGCGTCGTCTATGTCCGTGGAGCCGACATCTACGTGATCGGTCGAAAGGAGATCGTCCGCTACGCGGAGGAGGGCGTCGACCTCTCGGCCTACGACGGCGTCCAGGTCGTCGTCACCCCCGAGGGAGTCATCCTCACCGTGTACCGCAACCGCTCTTTTAGTGGGCTCCGCGACAGGCACTCCTACCGCCGCGGCCCTCTCGCCCTCGCCGCCTAGCTCACAGCGCAAGGCCAGCCGGAGAAGACCAAAACCATGACCTCACAGCTCAAAGAGTTCACCTCGTCCACCGCGCGCCCTCTGCCCGTCATCCTCCTCGCCGACGTCAGCGGCAGCATGGCGGCAGAGGGGAAGATCGACGCCCTCAACCAGTCCGTCCGCGAAATGCTTTCGACGTTTGCGTCGACTGACGATCTCCGCGCCGAGATCCACGTCGCCATCATCACGTTCGGCGGTGAAGCCCGCCTCCACACGCCACTCCAAGCTGCGAGCGCTGTGAAGTGGACCGACATGGTCGCCGACGGCGGCACGCCGATGGGCCAAGCGATGACGCTGGCCGCCGATCTGGTCGACGACAAGGACAAGATCCCCGGCCGCGCATACCGCCCCACCGTCGTCCTCATCTCCGACGGCCAGCCCACCGACTCCTGGCAAGCGGGTCTCGACCGTATGACAAAGCAGGGACGCGCGCAGAAAGCCGACCGCCTTGCACTTGCGATCGGCGGGGACGCCGACACCGACATGCTGCGTCGCTTTCTGAACGACGAGAAGAAGCAGGTCTTCGTCGCTGCGGACGCGCGCCGCATCAAGGACTTCTTCCAGTTCGTGACCATGTCGGTCACGACGCGGTCGGGGAGCACGAACCCCAACGAAATTCCACAAATGCAGAACCCGTTCGACCTTGACCGACTGTAAGGATTGCGGCGATGTGGAGCGCTATGGGGGCCAGCGTTCGAGGCCCAGAACATCGCCAAGATGGGCGGCCCAACCAGGACGCCTGGTTGCGCCGCCTCGCGTGCAGCAGCGCCCTTGCGGTCGTTTGCGATGGCCTTGGGAGCCGACCACACTCCGCGGTCGGCTCGCGCGCCGCCTGCCGCGCCGTTGCCGACGCTGTTCAACACTGGTCCGGCGTCCCGGACGCGCCACCTGAGCTCCTGCTGCGACTCATTCACGCGCTGTGGAACGTTCGCGTTCACCGGAGCGGCCGCGATGAGAGCGCAACGACCTGCCTCTTCGCGGTCGTGACGAAGGAGGGGAGGCTGCTGCTCGCGCAGCTCGGAGACGGCTTGGTGATGTTGAAGACGCCGAGCGGGACGACGACGCTCGAGCCGCCGACAGAGCGCTTCGGGAACGCGACTACGGGGCTGGGGATCGCCACAGACCTGCACGAATGGCGCTTTCACCTCGAACCGAACGTCACGGGCACCGCCACCATCCTGCTCGCCACCGACGGCGTGGCCGACGACCTGGTGCCGGAGAAGCGCGCCGAGTTTCTCAACTTCCTCGTCACGCAATACGGACCGCGCCCTGCTGCAGCCCGAACACGCGCCATCGCGAAGGAGCTTCGTAACTGGCCGACGCCTCGACATCGCGATGACAAGACGGTGGCCGTTCTCTGGAACGACGCCACGACGGAGGCATCCCCATGAGCGACTTTCCCAGCACCGTCGTTGACGACGACGGCAACGTCCACCACCTGTTGAAGCCGCCACTCGGGCGAGGTGGCCAAGGCGTCGTGCTCCGAACACGGAGTGCCCACATCGCCGTGAAGCTCATCGGCGCGGTGGAAGAAGCACCGGCCGCGCCCGAAGCCCGTTCGGCACAGAAGCTCTGGGGCCAGCTCACCAAGGCGCCTGGCATCGCGCTCTCGCCCGACGCGCAGAAGCGCTCCGCGCTGCGACACCGGTTCGAGGACGTGCGCGCGTTGCCGCTACCCCGACTTCATCTCGCGCAGCCGCTGTCGATGCTGCGCGACCATGCTGGCTACACGATGCGCTTGCTCACCGGCATGGTGCCGATGAGGACCCTCATCGCCGAACCGGGGACGTCGAAGCTCGGCGAGTTCTACCAGTCGTCTGGCGGCCTCGGGCGCCGCCTCGATTTGCTCGCGAACACGGCGGGCCTGCTCGCCCGGCTGCACGCGGTGCCGCTGGTCTACGCGGACGTCTCGCCAAACAATGTGTTCATCTCGGAGACGACCGAAGCGAGCGAGGTCTGGCTGATCGACCTCGACAACCTCGACTATCTCTCCACCAACGCGCCGGGAATCTTCACGCCTGGCTTCGGTGCGCCAGAAGTCGTAACGGGACGCGCTGGCGTCTCGACCCTCTCCGACGCCTATTCCTTCGCCGTTCTCGCGTTCTGGGTCATCACGCAGCAGCACCCGTTCCTTGGAGACTACGTCGAGGAGGGCGGCTGGGACGACGACGATGGTGAGGACCGCGAGCAGCTCGCGTTTCGCGGAGAAATCCCGTGGATCGAGGACACCACGGACGATTCCAACCGCACCAGCAAGGGGATCGCGCGACATTTCGTGCTCTCGAAGCCGGTCCGCGAGCTGTTTCAGAGGACGTTTGAAGCAGGTCGAGCGGATCGTACAGCACGACCGAGCATGGCCGAGTGGACCGACGTGCTACGTCGCGCAGCCGATCGCGTTGTGTCTTGCAGGAGCTGTGGCTCTTCGTTCGATGTGACCGCTGGCAGTTGCCCGTTCTGCACGGCGAGCCCGCGCGCATCGTTCATCCACATGCAGGTGAATCGCTGGGATCCCGACATCGACGACGTGGGGGCATCCGCGGTCAGCACGCGAGCAGTCTGGCACAAGATGCTCGACATCACGAAGGACAGCCTCGTGCTCCGGCACGTCGTCGAGCCGGTCCTCGCAGACGCGGAGGACACGCCGGTCCTCCGCGTACGAGTGTTGAAGAGCGGCATCGCCATCGAAGCCCTCGCGAGCAACGAGGTTCATGTGGTCCTTGGCGGGCGCATGCAGCGCTTGGGCGCTGAACTCAGGCTGCCACTGCCCAAGGCTGGGAACGAAGCGTTCCTGCACTTCGGTCCGTTGGACCGCCCCCACCGCATGGCCGTCCTTCGGCTCTACTCGGAGGAAGCATGAAGCTCAATCAGGTTCCCTACGGCCAGATCGAGAGCCTTCGCCTTCGGTGGACTTCGGCGAGTGGCGCTCTGCCCAACGCAGTGGCGCCCGGCGCCGAGGCGCTGCTCCAATTCTCCGAGCGCGAGGCGCAGGCGATGCTTCGGGTCGGTGGAGACGTTCTGGGCGTCCAAGGCGATGGTCGAAAGCATGAGGTGCTGCTCGCTGACCTCTGCACGCGGCACTTCCCTCGCATCGCTTGGGTCGTCGACGCAGGCGCCCAGGTGCTCACGCTGCAGGTCCACACGTTTCTGCACGCTCTGACGCTGCCGCCCATCGAACTCGGCGTCGACGAGAAGGTGCTCGAGGCGCTGGAGCGGATCGACCGTAAGCTCGCCTATCCCGAGCGTGCGCTGCAATGGCTGGGCGAGCAGTTCCTCCTTGATGGCGAGGACGGCAGACGAGGGTTCGTAACGGCCGAGTCCAAGGCCGGAACCTTTGCCTTCTTCGGTCGCACGGCGCGTGCCTTTGTTCGGCGGGTGAAACGCCCGGATGCCACCGAGGGGCTGCTCGTCGATCGCGTCGCGCGCGGACGCGGCCAAGGCGGAGAACAACTCGCGCTGGTTTCGGGGGACGTCCGGTTTGTCGACGCAACCTTGGCGGGGAAGCTCCGCGCCGATGCAGCAGCCCAGATCTCGTCTCTCGTCACCGCCGGGTCGAGCTTCTTGGACCTATGGAGCCGCTACGGCGCGATGGAGAACGAAGTGGCGCTACGCAGGGCGCGGAAGGCCCGTTGGCTCACGTATGACCACGTCGAATCGCTCCCCGACAGCCGCTATCGCTTCTCACTCGCGAACGACTGCAGCCTTGAGGACGCAGACCAGTTCACGCAAGCGCTCACTGAGGAGCAAGGGCTCGGTGTCGAAGCCGTCGGCAAGATCCCGGAGGTGCTCACACGCGAGATGTCATGGGCCGAATACGAGGCGCAGCCTCGCCCGAAGGACGCTCCGTCGCCTGCGACCTTTAAGGGGCGCGTGGAACTCAACCGGCGAGATCGCACCGTCACGCTGGTGCAGCGGCGGAGCGACGAGGGCACCCCGCCGGACGCTGGCGCACTGGTGGTCTCGCTTCATGGAGACAAGACGCGGCTCAAGCGCCGAGCCGAAGCAGAGAGCGCCATCCGAGAAGCACGCTGCCCCATGCCACAACTCGGCCTGCTGCTTGAGGAGCGCCCCGTGGAAACGCCTCGTCGGGGCAACATCGCTCCCGTGACGCCCAACGTGAGGCGAAAGGTGTTCGGGGGGCGTAGCCCTACGCCGGCGCAGGAGAAGGCGCTTTGGGTCGCGCTGAACACACCGGACATCGCGCTCATCCAAGGCCCGCCGGGCACTGGAAAGACGACGGTCATCGTCGCCCTTGTAGAGCGTCTGCAAGAGGTCTGGGACACGCAGGATGGCGTCCAAGGTCGTCTTCTGTTGAGCGGATTCCAGCACGACGCGGTCGAGAACGCGATTCAGCGCATGAGCGTGAACGGGCTCCCGCCCATCAAGTTCGGTGGACGGTCGGACAGCGCCGAGGATGCCGACCATGTCGATGTGACGATCGACAGGTGGTGCAGCGAGCGAAGCGCGGAGATTCGCAAAAACCTTCCGCCAAGACCCGCGTCGGCGCAGCAGAAGGAACTTTCTGAGCTGGTGCAGGCCTATCTCCTGGCGCCGGGCACGCTTGAGCACACCGCGTCCCTGCTTCACCGCGTCGCGAGCCGCATCCAGGGGACGGTGCCCGCGTCGCTCGTCGACCGCGTCGTCGCGCTTGGTCGCGAATTCACCGAGCGGGCGCGAACTGCCCGCGGTGGTGATCCGGACCATCACCGACTCGTACGCAGCGCACGCGCGCTGCGCTGCGAGGAGCGCTCCTTCGCCGATGATGGGCCGCGCAACGCTGACCGGCTTGCACGCGAGTTCGCTCGATCGGGGCGCCGAGACGAGCGGGCGCAGAAGCTGCTCGAGTGCGCCTCGCGCTGGAGCAGTCCTGGGGCCCCACCGTTCCTCGACGAACTTCGCGCACTCCGCCGGCGGCTGTTGCTTGATCTGCTCCCGCCCGATCGCACCGAGGACACGATCCCGCGTGTTCGCACCGACGTCCTTGAACTGTTGAGCGAAGTGCGCGACCACCTCGAGCAATGCCAGAACACGTCGCGAGACGCAGCAAACGAGGCGACGTGGAAGTTCCTCGCGGCGCTCGAAGGAGAGCCCGAAGCCGTCAAGCGTGCCGTCATCTCGTATACTTCGGTGTTCGCCGCCACCTGCCAGCAGTCGGCAAGGCAGGAACTCGCAACGCTCAAGGGCTCCGAGGGCTATGACACCGTCGTCGTGGATGAGGCCGCCCGCGCGATGCCCCTCGACCTGTTCATCCCTATGGCTCGCGCGAAGCGGCGGATCGTGCTCGTGGGAGATCACCGTCAGCTCCCTCACATCCTCGACAAGGAGCTTGAGCGCGAACTCGAAGAGGCGCTGTCCACGGGAAAGAGCGAAGCAGATCGCACGAGCGAGATGCTTAACGAGAGCCTGTTCGCGCGCCTCTTCAAGGACCTAAAGAAGCGCGACGACTTCCCGCGTGTCGTCACCCTCGACGAGCAGTACCGCATGCACCCGTTGCTCGGTCAGTTCGTCAGCGATCAGTTCTACAAGCCGTACGCCGAGGCATTTAGGTCGCCCCGTCCTGCCTCGGACTTCGTTCACTCGCTGCCCGGTCATAGCGGGCCGGCATCGTGGCTCAGCGTCCCGCGCAGACTCGGCCCGGAGCGTGAAGGCCAAAGCAAGTCGCGTCCCGTCGAGGCGCAGGCGATCGTCGCGGAGCTGAAGCGGCTCATGGACTCAAGAGAGGGCCGCGAGCTCACCTTTGGCGTGATCTCCTTCTACAAGCAGCAGGTCACGGCGATTGAGGATGCGCTCGTGGACGCGGGCATCGTTTCTCGAACGGACGACGCCACGGAGATCGTCGCCCCTTACCGGGAGTTGCAGCTTCCCAATGGCCGCGTCGCGGAGCGACTCCGGTTCGGCACCGTCGACGCGTTCCAGGGCATGGAGTTCGATGTTGTGTTCCTCTCGATGGTTCGCAGCAACCCGCGCGGCGTCTTCGGGCACGTCACCTCCCCGAATAGGCTCTGCGTGGCGATGAGCCGCCAGAAGCGACTGCTTGTCGTGGCAGGGGACGATGGGATGCTCCACGCGCCCAACGCGCCGAGTGGGATCAGCCCGTTGGTCGAGTTCCACAAGCTGAGCGAGGTGCACGATGCCGCCCGTATTTGATCGCACCACGCCGGTCGTCGATTTCGGCGCCACGTCTTCGCCGCTCAAGCGCGAGGCGCGGCGATGGCTGGTATGGCCAGCGCTCGCGTACAAGGTGCTCCTGCCATCTCGGGGCAACCCGCCGTTCAACGTATTTCAGCGTGCCGTGCTCGACATGTGTCGCGCGGGTGTCAGGGACGTCGAGGAGATCTCGCGTCGCCTCGCGCTCCCCTTGGACCTGGTCGGGTTTGTAATGGATCAACTTCTCGGCATCGGCATGCTTGATGAGGCGCACGCACCGACACCCCGGGCTCTGCGCCTGATGAGCGGGGACGACGAACCCAGCAAGGTGGAGGACGCCGGTTACGTCTTCGTCGATGGGATCGATGGAAGACGCGTCTGGCCACGCGTCCACCGGGGCAGCCTGCCGATCGTCGATGCCGAGTTCGAGCAGGCCAACGCGAGTTTCAAACGAGGCACTCCGGGCAACCCGGAGCCGGTGCTCGCCAAGGTGATCTGGCCAGGGACTGGGGCGCGGTCCATCGCGCCGAGCGCGTATGAGGCACAGAGGGCTGCCCGACGCCACGCACGCCGTGTGCGCGCCTTCCGACGGGAGGCCTCTCTTGACGGAGACGCAGAGGACATTCTCGATGGGCTCAAGTCTGGAGGGCTGCGTGTGGTTGATGTCGAGCCGGAGCCCATCTTCGTGGCGTCATACGTGTTTCTCCCGAAGGACGCGCGGCAGCGTTCGTGGCTGGTCACCGATCCCCTTGGGCTTGGCGTCAGCGACGTGCTTCGCCCGGGGGTGACCAAGCTCGCCAAGGAAGGAAAGCACGGCCTCGCGGAGCTGCTGGAGAAGGTCGCTGGTCAGGCGTGGCATGTCGATGAAGGAGACTTCGCGCTGTATCTGGCTGAGGCAACGAAGGCCGCTACGGAGCGCGTTGAGCGCCGTCTCGGCGGCGCCGCGAAGCTGCTCCCCACAGATGTGCTCGCGCGGCTCGCCGATGCCGACGTGCGTCTCGAAGGCGCGCGAACGGCTAAGCCGATCGAGGACTTCCTCGGGAACGCATATGCAGCCCTTGAGAGTGTGTTCGGCTGGTTGGTAGCGCTATACCCGGACCCGAGTCTGTTCTCGGTACTGGGACACGATGCGCCCGAGAACGCGCCGTTGCTCCGACGAGTCGCCGAGCAAGTCGGTTTCGCTGTCCCACAGCGTACGCTGCCACTCCTAAGCGTCACCCGCGGCGTCGTAAAGGGGGCCATCTGCTTCGGCAACAAGACCCTCCCTGGCCGACTGGCGGCTGCCCTGCTCGCGGCCCAGCGCAACGGCGATCACCCGCTCGCCACCTTGGGAGCCCGCGAGCCTGACGCGCTCGAATTCTTTGCGGAGATCAGCAGGCTCAGGATCGACGCCTCGCACGATACCTCCGCCGTCCCGAGCGCCGAGGTTGCGGTCGAGATGCGCGACCGCTTGTTCGCGGTCCTCTGCGCGCTCGTCGGCGCCGGTCCGGCGGACGTGGGGACGAGCGCCTCGGAGCCGTCCTGGGGCGCCGACTTGCTGCTCCGCGTCCGGGCCAGAGCCGAACAGGTGTCCGAGGGCTATCCAGGGCTCACCGATCGCCCAAACTTGCGCACGCGCGTAATCGAGATGCACCACACGGCGCTGATCGTGAAGCTGCTTGCGGCTTCCGCAGCCACCGCACCGGAGAACTTGAGCACACGTGCCCGCGATGCCGTCGTGGCCCTCACCATCGCGATGGAGGCGGCCTTTGCTGAGCTCGAAGCAGAAGCGCCGACGCCAGCCTCTATCGCGCAGATGATCTCGAACGACCGCGAGCAGAACGCGGCCCGACTCGCGTCGGCTGCCGTCGCGGTCGGCTTTGACGTCGAAGCGTCGGGCCAGCTCCCTAAGGTGCTCACGCATGCGAAGGCGAACCGCATCCGCCGCGCCGCGCAGGGCCACGGGGAAACCCTGTCGGCACGCGTCGCGGCGCAGCTGCTCGTAGCGCACCAGAGGGCGGACCATCCGCTCCGCGAGGTCGCGAAGCGGGTTCCCACCGCGCTCCTAGACGTGGGCCGCCTCGTAGAGGCTCGCGGTCACGGAGATGATGTCCTCGTCACGGCAGCCGAAGTCGCCGAGATCGAGACGATGGTTGCCAACGACATTCGGGCAATGCTCGAAACGATTGATTGAGGAGAGACCGAAGACCATGAGCGGCCGAAACGAAGAAGCCATCATCGCAGACGCCAGCCCGACGAACGCAACCAGCGTGGACGTGGCGGCTCGCCTCAAACACGAGCAGTCCCTGGCTGCATGGGAACAGGCGCTGAAGGAGCGTGAGGCCGAGGTCGAGGCGGAGAAGACGAAGGTCCAGCGTGACCTCGCCGTTGTTGGGAAGCGCCAGAAGCAGGCGGCAGAGACTGAGAGCTCGCTCGAGGCGCGCGCCCGTGACGTCGCTCAGCGTGAGATCGAGGCGAGCGAGGGGTTCGCCGCCAAGAACCGTGAAGCGCTCGCCGTCCTCACCAAGGCTCACACGTCGCTGCGTGCCGAGGTAGACCGCCTTCAGAGCGAGTTGAACGTGGCTCGACTGAAGGGCATTGAAGACCTTGAGAAGCGGCTCGCCGATGAGCGGCAAACCCGCACTGCCGCTCTCGATGCGGAGCTTGAAGCCGATCGGCAGCGCCACCTGGCGAAGCTCGCTGCCGAGGGCGCTGCACAGGATGCTGCGCTTGGAGAACAGCGAGCGCGATTCGCCATGGAGCAGCAGA
The DNA here is from genome assembly GCF_051225715.1 of Azospirillum sp. ST 5-10. Taxonomy (NCBI): domain Bacteria; kingdom Pseudomonadati; phylum Pseudomonadota; class Alphaproteobacteria; order Rhodospirillales; family Azospirillaceae; genus Azospirillum; species Azospirillum sp. ST 5-10. The sequence goes on along the minus strand of NZ_JBPJSP010000034.1, from coordinate 57,853 downwards.
AGTCACTTGAGGACATCGAGCGGGAGCGCGCGCGGCTCGTGGATATGGAGGCCGAGCTTCGCCGTGGGCTGGGAGACCTGCGGTGGAAGGAGGAGGATCTCGCGGGTTTCCGCGCGGGCATCGAGCGGTCCATCGAGGAGCGAGCTCGTGACCAGGTGGCGTCGTTGGAGCGCCAGTTGGATGCGCTGCGTGAGGACCATCGACGGGACCGCGACTTGGTCATCTCGCTCGAGTCTCAGTTGGCTGCGTCGCGCGACCTCTTGGCGCGGTTCGGAGACGACCCAGCCGAGATCGAGAAGCGCATCGCGCATCAAGCGAAGAAGATCAGTGACCTTGAGAAGGAACTGCTCCGTCGTCCGAGCGCCAGCGACAAGGAGCTCTTGGTCACCCTGCAAGAGCAGGAGCGCGTCTGGGCCTCTGAACGAGACCGGTTGGTTCGTGAGGTCACGCAGCTCAAGGCCGAGCAGAGTCGCTGGCTGACCGGCGTTGCCGATCTCGAGCAGCAACTGGAACGCCGCGAGGTCGCTGAGCGCCGGCTCGAAGTGCTGGCCGGAGAGATGGAGAAGTACAAGGCTGACGTCGAGCGGATGCGAACGCTGTACGAGCGCCCCGAGGAGCGGGCCGCGCGTGTTGGGGCGATCGAGGAGCCGTGGCGCACGGACTTCAAGCGCGCCGAGGGCAGCCCGCCGAAGGAGCTCGACTGGCTCAACGGTATCGTGGCCGCGTGTGAGAACAGCGGCATGCGCTTCCCGAAGCGTTTGGTCCAAGCCTTTCATACGTCCCTCAAGGCCGCTGAACTGTCGCCGCTCACCGTGCTCGCCGGCGTGAGTGGCACCGGCAAGTCGGAACTTCCGCGCCTCTACTCGCGCTTCGGCGGGCTCGGCTTCCTCTCGCTCGCCGTCCAGCCAAACTGGGACAGCCCGCAGTCGTTGTTCGGGTTCTTCAACTCAGTCGACAACCGGTTCAACGCGACGACGGTCCTGCGCGCGATGGTGCAGGCCCAGCACGACCGAGACCACGAGACCTACAACCACGGGCTCTCGGACCGGCTCCTGTTGGTCTTGCTCGACGAAATGAACCTCGCCCACGTCGAGCAGTATTTCAGCGACCTTCTCAGCTGCCTCGAGCAGCGCCGTGGCGAGAGTCGAGACGTCACGCTCGACATCGACCTCGGTGCTGGAATGCCGCCGTACCCGCTGCGCCTTGGCCGGAACGTCCTATGGGTGGGCACGATGAATGAGGATGAAACGACGAAGGCACTCTCCGACAAGGTCATCGACCGCTCGAACCTGCTTTACTTCCCACGTCCGCGCGAGCTTCACAGCCGTGCCGAGGTGACGCTCGGGGCGGAATCGCCGTTGCTCGCGGAGAGCGCGTGGCGCGAGTGGCTCCAGCGTCGTTCGCCGTTCACCCCGGATGAGGTCAAGCCGTTCAAGGAAGGACTCCAGGAGATCAACGCGCGACTCGAGTACGTAGGCCGCGCCCTCGGTCATCGTGTCTGGCAGTCGGTCGAGTACTACATGGCCAACCACCCCGAAGTCATCGACGCCCGCGAGCGCAAGGACGAAGAGGCGCTCCAGCGCACATTGCGCCGTGCCTATGAGGACCAACTGGTTCTCAAGGTGATGCCGAAGCTCCGGGGCATCGAGACGACCGGCGACTCGAAGCGCAACTGCCTCGATCCCATCCGCAAGCAGCTCGACAGCGCTGACCTGGGTCTCGGACTGTCGGAGGACTTCGACATCGCGTGCCGCATTGGACATGGCGCGTTCGTCTGGAACAGCGCGAGGTACCTGGAGAACGCTGAATGAAGAAGGCCCGCGCGGCACACGACCGCACTGCTTCCAAGGTGGCCGCGCTACCGCCGCCGCTTCCAGAGTTCGACGAGTTGGAGGCCCTCGCGGCATCCGACGCGCCGACCGTGGCGGCGGCTTGGTGGATCTCCCATCAGGTCTCGGAGCACGTCTTCTCGATAGTCGCGCACGGTGATCCGCGCACCGGCGAGCCGCTCCCGAGACCTCTTACGGAGATCCTTCGCGACGTTCGCAACGCGACCGCGACGGGAAGTCGACCGTTTCCGCGCGATCGCCTTCTCGGCGCCGCCGAGTTCACCATCGACTCGATGGAGCACCTACTCGACCGGCATCGCCATCGAATCGTCAGGGTCCACGAGCAGCTCCCATTCCATCAGCTTCGCGAGGTCGACACGCGATCGATGGCGTGGCTCGCTCGACAGCCCGGAAGGAACATCCGCGAGAAGCTGTCGGGCCGTACCCATGCACTGGGTGTAAAGCGCGACGTGTCCGTCGACACGACCGAGAACCGGCTCCTCCGATCGTTCGCCAAGCTCCTCGTGCAGCGCGCCAGCAATCGGTTGGAGAATAGGAACGCCTACGACGGAACGACCGAGGATGCAGAGCGCGTGCGTCGGCTAGAGGAGTGCGTTCGCCTCTGCGATGAGCGGATGAGACGGTCGGAACTGGCTGAGATTCCGACGCTGACGCATCTGCAGCCGAACAATGTCCTGCTCAGCGACCCTCACTACTCGCGTTTGTTGCGCGCATGGAAGTGGCTTCGCGACGATGAGGAGGCGCTGCGAGGCTCGTGGAAGGACACGTTCCGGCGCACCCGCATCCTCCTGTGCTGGATGGTCGCGGCGCAGCTCGTGACCCGTGAGCGGGTAGTGGTCTCGGAGACGCTTGGACGCGTCCTCACGGGGCGCGGCGACGAGCACCACTTTGGCGTCGAGGTGCTGGGCGCCGAGGCAGCCGGTGTGAACTGGTCCCTGAACCCGCCGCTCCACTTCCTCGTGCTGCCCACCGGGGACAGAGATGCGGCGTTCCGCATCCGCGTCTCTCTGGATGGCGAGTTCATCCTCGTGCACGTCGCCACGTTGGGCGGGCAAGGGATCCTTACGGAGGAGTCGGTCTCTGCGCTCGCCTTCGAGGTGCGTCCCACGTCGGAGCGTCTCCAGCCTCAGCGCGGGATCGGGATTGCCGTGGATGGTCTTGAGAGCTCGGTTCGAGGGGCGGACCGAAGCTACGCCGACCTCGCGGGGCTGACGCTCCTCGCGACGCAGATGGCTCGGCAGATCCTCCAGCGTTGCAGCGTGAACCCCAACGTCGAGCGCCGGGAGCAGACCTCTGCTGAAGTGGCGGACGGCGCGCGCCTTGGCATTGAGCTCGGCACCGCGTCTCTGCATGTCAGCGCGGAACAGAAACTGCCGCTGGTGTCGGCACCATGGGCCTTGGCCCTCAATCTGCCGGGGGACGCGGAGGGTATAGACTGGCTTGAAGGCCGCTCGGGCCGAGAGCTGGTCCTTGGTGCTGCCGGTCGCTCGCTGCGGACCACCGGCGACTTGGTGAACGCGGGCGAGCAGATCGACGCAGGGATGGTCGCCTTGGCGGCAGACCGCTTGCTGGGGAGCCTCGCGTCTGAGCTTCATGTGCCGACAGATGCACGGATCGCCTATGCCGTTCCCGATGCCGTCGATGAGTTGTCGCAACGCAGTCTGCGGAGCGCGTTCGGGAGCTCGTTCCATCGTCCGGTTCCAGTGTGGAGGAGCATCGCGGCCGCAATGTCCTGGGCATCGGCGGCAGGTGATCGCGGGGTCCGCGCGGGAGAGTCGGTGGTCGTCGTCGACACCGAGTTCGGCGGCGTCTCGCTGACCGTGCTCACCGCCCGCCACGACAAGAAGCTTGAACAGGCACATCCGACTTCGCGCGGAATCTATTGGGAGCGCAAGCCACCGCTTCCTCCCGACGAGCAGTTGGAGACGCTCGGTTGGCCGCATGTGCTCGGCGCCTACGCGCGGATGCTGGTGGGGCGTGAGCTGAGCTCGCTGGCTCCCGAGGCCCAAGAGCGCGTCGTCGAGGACCTGATTCGTAGTGGCAAGATCGGTGCGCTCGTTGCGTGCGGTGGCTCGGTCTTCGTACAGGTCCCATCGAGCCAGCGAGCGATGCCCGACGTCGTGGAGCTCTTCGAGGACCCTGCGTGGTTCAACCGCGAGGTGGCGCGCTGGATCGAACGACTCGATGCGAGCGTGAAGGGCGCGCTCTCACCACTCGGCAAGGTCCGTGTTGTGCTGATCGGTGGCCCAAGTGCCTACTCGCGGTTCCAAGGGACGGGGCGGCAGACCGGACACATCAAGCACTTCGACCAAGAGAAGAAATTCGGCTTCATCGTTCCCGATGATGGGAGCGCGGATTTGTTCTTCCACATTAACGCTGTGCAGATCCCCGAGGGCGTCGTCCTGCGAAGAGGTCTCTCCGTCGAATTCGACATCGGTAAGGGGAGGAAGGGACTTGAAGCACAGCGCATCACCACGGTTTCCCCCCTCGCAGTGTGGCTGCGTCAGCGAACGGTTGTTACGCCTCACGCGCTTGCCTTCGGCGCGCGTGAATGCTTGCTCCGCCTGGATACCGGCTCGCTCACGTGGTTCGAGTGGCTACCCGAGCTGTCCCTGGAGGTTGTGCGTGACGGGCACTTCGGCGAACTCCCGCTGCTTGAGCGAGGAACGTTCGTCGACCCGTTCCTTGGTGCCGCGAAGGAGTTCACGGTCCCGCAGACCCTCACGCTGGCGCGCGGGCACCGGTGGTTCTCCTTCCCGCTGCTCGTCGGTCGCCAGGGACGCCGCCCGGTCGCTTGGGAGGCGCGCCTCGACTCGCCCGCGTTTCCTCTCGATCACGATGTCCAGGCACGGTTGCGGCTGTCCTACCGGTACGGTCTCAACAACAGCTACGAGCTCGCCGTGGAGCCTGCTTCGCCGAACGACGCCCCGTTTGCCAGGGTGGAGGCCAAGTGGATCAAGGGAGGCGAGGACGCCACGTCGACGCTGACCCGAGAACCTTTGCTTCTTCAGCAGATGCCATGGGACCAAGTGGGGACGGACTCCTTCCTAGAGGCCACCCGATCACTTCACCGCCTCGGTGACGAGAAATACGCGAGGTTCCTCTTCGCCGTGACGCGTGAATGCTGGTCGCAGGGGCGAAGCCTCGCGACCGCTCCGGCCAGCGTTCAGCGCGTCTTTCCAAGCTTCTGCGAGCAGTTGCTGAACGCTCTTCCACCGGAGCTGAACGTCTACGACATGCCGCGCGCTCTCGAAGTCCTGGCTCTGCTCCACGAGGACGCACCACCGAAACTCGTAGCTTGGCTTGTTACCCTCGATAGGCAGGCTGGCGATGACGTGAACACGTACCGGAAGACGTCGAGCACGCTCGCTATGCTCGTTGGCGACGGGGCGGGCGAACGAAACCCGATTCTGCTCCATCTCCTCGACCGACTCCGACAGCATACCGAGGGAGGGTCGTTCAATGCCACGCTAGCTGCCCTCACGATGCGAGCATTGGGCAACGCTGCCTGGAGGCATCCAAGCTTTATCGAAGCTCTGGCTTCGGTGCCCGGCGGTGCAGCGCTCGTCCTCGGGCAATGCCGACGTTCATTGCAGGGACTTCTTGGCCGCATTCCAGTCAATATCTCTTCCTCCGACGAGAGCAAGAAGGTCGCTGGACTCTACGGCACGCCGTTCAGGGACGTCTGTGAGTTGTTGCTCGCGTTCATGGCCGTTGACCCTATGGCCCCCGTGGCCGCCCCGTTGCGTACCGGCTCCCCCTCGGCCGACAGCTTCGCGAAACTGGTTCGACAGCTTGATGCGCGTCTCGCGTCTCTCTGTGCGACGCCGAAATGGCGGGTGCACCTCAACGTCGAGGTACCGTCCCCGCTCCAGCGGATGTCGCCCGTCGCCTTCGCGTTGAACACATACCTAGCTGAAGGCGCGGGCGCGAACTTGGTCCAGGTCGCAGGTGCCGACCTTGGCTAAACGCGGGGGCACGAACCGTACGACGGCCTGCGGGTGTGGCGGGGCGGAGTGCCCCACCCGCACTATCCTCTCCGCCGTCAGCATCCTCGCGAAGCCACAATGTCGTTTAACGCAGGGAGGAAATCTGCGAGATGATGGGGAGACAGGGTTTTGGACGCCGATCACCCCTGAGGTGGACCCCATCGGTGAGGCAGCCGAGGTGGTGGGTTAAGCGAGAGCCCCGCGGAGGCTTTGGCGCGCAAATCGGCGTGATGGCAGAGTTCACGGCGGGCCAGCGGTGATTAGGCGACCTTGCGGGTGAGCGGCATGCCCAAGTTGGTCATGATATTCATGACCTTGCAGCCTGCGGCGGCCTCGACCTTCTGCGCAGGCAGAGTCCGAGCGCGGAGGCCGCGGCCGATCACTTGCTTGTAGCGCATCATCGCCACTTCGCCCAACGAGCGGCGTCCGTAATCAACGGCCCGCTGCCAGCCAAGCCGACCTCGCTCGGCGATCAGGTGGATGTGGCGGTCGCGCTGCGTGGGAGCGCTTGCAGCGATGTCGCTCGGCACCGCGGTCGCGCGTAAGCATCTGGTGAGCGCCGCGGTCAGGCCGGTTTCCAGTTCCAGGGCAGCAGTTCGGGCAGGCGGTTCTGCGGCAGGTCGGCGATGCGGGCCAGGACGTCGGCGAGCCACGCCTGGGGATCGACGTCGTTCAGCTTGGCCGTGGTGATCAGGCCATACATGATCGCCGCCCGCTGGCCGCCGCGATCGGAGCCGCAGAACAGCCACGCTTTCCTGCCAAGGGCAATGCCGCGCAGCCCACGTTCGTTGTCGCGCTCCAAGGAAGCCATTCGCAACCTGAAAACTCACGCCACGCTCTGAGAACGTGTTCGTGACGGGTTCACCCTTTCCGGTGCCGAACGGAATACTGCTTTAAGCCGAAAAAGGGTGTTGTGTACGGCGGCCGGTCCGGTAGGGCTGTGAGCGTCGTCAGCAGCCATCAGGTCAGCGATCTATGGGATGCTGCCCTCAGGCGTAGCAGAAATCGTTCATGGACGGGCAGGCAAACACCAGCCGGGGTGGTGGAGAGCGAGAGGCGGGCCGGTTTGGCCGTGACGGGATGAGGGGCTGCGGGAGAGGCCCGCGGCGGCCCGTCGCGGAGACCCGCCATGGCACGTTGCTCCAACCGCCCGGCGTCCGGCAGCGACCGGACCAGCCTGTACGCCGAGATCACCGCCCGCATCATCGCCGACCTGGAGGCCGGTTGCGTGCCCTGGGTGCAGCCCTGGGGCACGGCAGCGGTGAAGGCGCCGCTGGCCCTGCCCACCAACGCCGCCACCGGACGGCGCTACTCCGGGATCAACGTGCTGATCCTGTGGTCCGCCGTCACTGAGCGCGGCTTCTCCGGCCAGAGCTGGCTCACCTTCCGCCAAGCCCGTGCGCTCGGCGGCAGCGTCCGACGGGGCGAGCACGGCACCACGGTGGTCTACGCCCACCGCTTCGTTCCTGCCGACGAGCGCCGCCGGGCCGAGCGTGACGGCGACGAGCCCGGAGCCATCCCCTTCCTCAAGCGCTTCACCGTCTTCAACACCGACCAGTGCGACGGCCTGCCCGAGCCCATCGCCACCACCGCGCCGCCGCCGGCCGAGGGGCTGATCCTGCCGCAGGCCGAGGCGCTGATCGCCGCCACGGGCGCCGACCTGCGGATCGGCGGCGGGCGCGCCTTCTACAGCCCGTCGCTCGATGTCGTCCAGGTGCCGCGTCCGGAGGACTTCGGCGAACCGATCAACTGGCACCGCACCGCCTTCCACGAGCTCGGCCATTGGACCGGCCATCCCTCGCGCCTCGCCCGCGACTTCTCCGGCCGCTTCGCCTCGAGCGCCTACGCGCGTGAGGAGCTGGTGGCGGAGATGGCAGGCGCCTTCGTCTGCGCCGCACTCGGCATCGTGCCCACCGTGCGCCACGCCGACTACATCGGCGCCTGGCTGGCGGTGCTGCGCGAGGACGACCGCGCCATCGTCCGCGCCGCCAGCGCCGCCTCCAAGGCCGCCGAATTCCTGCTCGCCTTCCGTCCGGAGGCGGGTGAACCGGAGGTGACCGCCGAGGAGCAGGGATGAGAGGCAGAGGAGGGCGGGGGATCGGGTGACGGGTGAAGGAGGTCGGGAGAGAGGCTCCCGGCCGCCCGTCGCGGAGACCCCGACCATGGCAAAGCCGAAGATCGTCCTCAATGCCTCGCGCGACATTCCCTTCAACAAGCTGGTGCTGTCCCAGGCCAACGTCCGCACGGTCAAGGCCGGCGTCTCCATCGAGGAGCTCGCCGAGGACATCGCCCGGCGCACCCTGCTGCACTCCCTCGCCGTGCGCCCGGTGCTCGACGCCGAGGGTGCCGAGACCGGCGTCTTCGAGGTGCCGGTCGGCGGCCGCCGCTTCCGGGCGCTGGAGCTGCTGGTCAAGCAGAAGCGCATGAGCCGGACCCAGCCGGTGCCCTGCGTGGTGCGCACCGAGGGGCTGGCCGAGGAGGACTCGCTGGCCGAGAACGTGCAGCGGGCACCGCTGCACCCGCTCGACCAGTTCCATGCCTTCCGGACGCTCCGCGAGGCGGGGCTCGGCGAGGAGGAGATCGCCGCCCGCTTCTTCGTCGCACCCGGCGTGGTCAAGCAGCGCCTCAAGCTGGCCGCGGTGGCGCCGGCCCTGCTGGAGGCCTACGCCGAGGATCGCATGACGCTGGAGCAGTTGATGGCCTTCACCGTCACCGGCGACCACGCGCGCCAGGAGCAGGTGTGGGAGGCGCTGTCGAAGGCCTACAGCCGCGAGCCCTACCAGATCCGCCGCCTGCTCACCGAGGGCGCGGTGCGCGCCTCGGACAAGCGGGCCCTGTTCGTCGGTGTGGAGACCTACGAGGCGGCCGGCGGTGCTGTCATGCGCGACCTCTTCCAGCACGACGACGGTGGCTGGCTGCAGGACCCGGCGCTGCTCGACCGGCTGGTGGAGGAGAAGCTGGAGGCCGAGGCCGCCACCGTGCGCGCCGAGGGCTGGAAGTGGGTGGAGGTGGGGTTGGCCTTCCCCTACGGCCACAGCCGGGGCCTGCGCCGCCTCGCCGGTGAGCCGGTACCGCTGAGCGCGGCGGAACAGGCGACCTACGACGCCCTGCACGCCGAGTACGAGCGGCTGGAAGGGAGCGAGCCCACGGGTGCGGAGGAGCTGGACGCGGTCGCGCGGCGCCTCGTCGAGATCGACGTGGCGCTGCGGGCGTTGGAGGAGCGGCCGGTGGTCTACGAGACGGCGGAGGTGGCGCGGGCCGGGGTGTTCGTCAGCGTCGACGCCGAGGGCCGCCTCCAGGTCGACCGCTGCTACGTGCGGCCGGAGGATGAGCCGCCGGTCGAGCCGGTTGCGCCGGTGGTCGCGGCGGGGAGCGAGGACCCGCCGGCCGCCGCGGTCGACGGCAAGGTCGAAGGCCCCGCGGCGGCCCGCCCGGCCGCCATCGCCGCGGGGGGCAGCGTGTCGGCCCCGGCGCCGTCCGCCGCTCCGCCGACTTCGGAGGACGACGAGGGGCTGCGGCCACTGCCCGAGCGGCTGCTGATCGAACTCAGCGTGCACCGCACGCTGGCCTTGCGCGACGCGCTCGCCGCCGACCCCGACACCGCCTTCCTGGCGGCGCTGCACGCGCTGTGCCTGCGCATCTTCTATCAGCGGCCCGGCGGGTCCTGCGTCGAGCTGGAGGTGAAGAGCGCCGGCTTCGCGGTGCAGCCGCCCGATCTCGCGGCCAGCGCCCCGGCCAAGGCGATCGAGGCTCGCCACCGCTCCTGGGCCGACCAGCTGCCGGGCGCCCCGGCCGCCCTGTGGGACGCCCTGGCCGGGTTCGACGGCGACAGCCGGGCGGCGCTGTTCGCCCATTGCGTCGCGCTGGGCGTCAACGCCGTCCACGAGCCGTGGAACCGGGCGCCGCAGCGCGCCGCCCATGCCGACGCGCTGGCCGCGGCGGTTGGCCTCGACATGGCGGCGGCGGGCTGGACGGCGACGGTGGACAGCTACCTCGGCCGGGTGCCGAAGGCGCGCATCCTCGAGGCGGTGCGCGAGGCCGAGCGCCTGCTGGCCGGCACCGGCTGGCTGCCGGAGCCGCTGCGCCGCCCGCTGGATGTGGCCGCCTCCGGTGAGGCCGACGGTGCCGCTCCGCTGCCGGCCTTCCTGACCGGCGACGCGGCCGACCACACCGCCGCCGCCGCGTGATCGGACACCGCGGAGCGGCTCCGGCCGCTCCGCCCTGGCCCGCATCCTCCAGGAGACCCGCCATGGCCATCCCCGATCCTGTGAAGGCGAACTTCGACACGCTGCTGCGCGCCGCCGCGGCCGGCGATCTGGCGCTGGTGGAGGGCAGCGACGCCCGCACCGGCGAGACCCGCTTCATCCTCTGCGCCGTCGCCCGGAGCGGCGGCGATTTCGTGCTCACGCCGTTCGGGCACCTCGCTGACGGTAATCCCTACGAGGCATACGTCCCGCCGTCCGATCCCGGCGGCGGGGAGAGGACGAGGGCGGCGGGGCCGGGATGAGCCGGAGCGGATCGAGAGAGCGTCCGCCGGCTGCCGGTTCCCCGCTCTCCCGGACCCTGCGCCATGACCCTGACCGCCGATCTCCGAACCGAACCCGTCTGTCCTCCTTCGTCATCAACCGCGGCGGCGGCCTTGCTCGCCGCCGCGGAATGCCTGCTGCCCGAGCTCGAAGGCGGCCGGCCCGTCGACGCCGCCACCCTGCGCGCCGCAATGACCGCGGCGTTCGGCGGCTCCGACGCCGAGGGCGCCTGGAGCTGGAAGCTGGCCTACGACGCCGGCGAGGCGGCGCAGGTGCTGTTTCTGCGCCGCTTCGGCCCGGCCATGCGGGCCGGCGCCGCGTCTCCCGCCGCGTTCCTGGCCATGCTGGAGCGGTTGGCGCTGCTGCTGCCCACCCAGACCCGCCGCTCCGAGGAGAGCCAGGCTCGCCAGCAGTTCTCCACACCGCTGCCGCTGGCCGGCGTGGTGGCTGCTGCCGCGGCGCCCACCGCCGCCGACCGTGTGCTGGAGCCCTCGGCCGGCACCGGCCTGCTCGCCATCTTCGCCGAGCTGGCGGGGGCGGGCCTCGTGCTCAACGAGCTGGCCGGGACCCGCGCCGGCCTGCTGGAGCGCCTGTTCCCGGGGGTTCCGGTGACCCGCTTCGACGCCGCCAACCTCCACGACCACCTCGACCCCGCCGTCCGGCCGACATTGGTGCTGATGAACCCGCCCTTCTCGGCGCTGGCGGCAGTGGACGGCCGGGTCGCCGACACCGCGCTGCGCCACATCGCCTCGGCCCTGGCCCGCCTGGCCGAGGGCGGGCGCCTCGTCGCCGTCACCGGCGCCGGGCTGGTCCCCGGACACGGGCCGTGGCGCGAGGCCTTCGTGCGCCTGCAGGAGCGGGGCCGCGTCGTCTTCTCCGCCGCCGTCGACGGACGGGTCTACGCCCGCCACGGCACCACCGTCGACACCCGCCTCACCGTCATCGACCGCGTCCCCGCCGACGACCCGACTTTGTTCCCGGACTCGCCCGGCACCGCTCCCGATGCCGCGACGCTGCTGGACTGGGTCTTGCGCGGCGTGCCGTCGCGCGCTCTGGTTCCCGTGACGGTGCCGTTGCCGGTGACCGCGCGTCCGGTGGCGGCTCGGCCGATGCGCCGAGCGGCCGCCGTGCCGGTCGTTCCGATGCCGGTGTCTGATCCGGTGGCCGAGCTCGTCTACGAACCGCGGGACTGGGCGCCCGCGGTCGGCGCCCGCCTGACCGCCGCGCTCTACGAGCCCTACGCGCTTCAATCCATCACCATTCCCGGCGCCCGGCTGCACCCGACGCCGCTCGTCCAGTCCGCCGCCATGGCCTCGGTCGCCCCGCCCAAGCCGTGCTACCGGCCGCACCTGCCGCCGGCCCTGGTCCGCGACGGCACCCTCTCCGACGCCCAGCTGGAGAGCGTCATCTACGCCGGCGAGGCCCACGCCGGCCATCTCGCCGGCGCCTGGACCGTCGACGACAGCTTCGACGTCGTCACCGCAGCACCCGAGGGCGCCGAGAACGCGGTGCGCTTCCGCCGCGGCTGGTTCCTCGGCGACGGCACCGGGGCCGGCAAGGGCCGGCAGGTCGCCGGCATCCTGCTCGACAACTGGCTCAAGGGCCGCCGCCGGGCCCTGTGGGTCTCCAAGTCCGACACCCTGATCGAGGACGCCCGGCGCGACTGGGCGGCGCTGGGCCAGGAGCCGCTGCTGGTGACGCCGCTGTCGCGCTTCCGCCCCGGCACGCCGATCACCCTGGAGCGCGGCATCCTCTTCACCACCTACGCCACCCTGCGCGGCGAGGGCGGCGAGGGGGCGGTGCCGCGCGTCCAACAGATCGTCGATTGGCTGGGCGCCGCCTTCGACGGCGTCATCGTCTTCGACGAGGCCCACGCCCTGCGCAACGCCGGCGGCACCCCCGGCTTCGGCCGCGACGGCGGCCCCGCCACTCCGTCCCGCCAGGGCCGGGCCGGCCTGCGCCTCCAGCTCGCGCTGCCCGACGCCCGCGTCCTCTACGTCTCCGCCACCGGCGCCACCACCGTGCACAACCTCGCCTACGCCCAGCGCCTCGGCCTGTGGGGCGGGGCGGACTTCCCCTTCGCCACCCGCGCCGAGTTCGTCCAGGCCATCGAGGCCGGCGGTGTCGCCGCCATGGAGGTGCTGGCCCGCGACCTCAAGGCGCTCGGCCTCTACGCCGCCCGCTCGCTCTCCTTCGAGGGTGTGGCCTACGAGATGGTCGAGCACCGGCTGACGCCGGGGCAGGTCGCGATCTACGACGCCTACGCCGCCGCCTTCCAGGTCATCCACGCCAACCTCACCGCCGCTCTGGAGGCGGCCAACGTCACCGGTCCCGGCGGCACCCTCAACCGCGCCGCCAAGGCCGCCGCCCGCTCCGCCTTCGAGAGCGCCAAGCAGCGGTTCTACAACCACCTGATCACGGCGATGAAGACGCCGACCCTGCTGCGCCACATCGAGCGCGACCTCGCCGCCGGCCACGCCGTGGTGGTGCAGATCGTCTCCACCGGCGAGGCGCTGCTGGAACGCCGCCTCGCCGACATCCCCACCGGCGAGTGGGGCGACCTGGAGATCGACGTGACGCCGCGCGAGCTGGTCCTGGAGTATCTCGCCCACTCCTTCCCGATCCAGCTGCACGAGCCCTATACGGACGCCGACGGCATCCTGTCGTCGCGGCCGGTATGGCTAGACGGCCAGCCCGTGCCCTGCCGCGAGGCGGTGGAGCGGCGCGACCGCATGATCGCCCGGCTGGCGGCGCTGGAGCCGGTGCCCGGCGCGCTCGACCGGATCGTCCAGCGCTTCGGCACCGCCCTGGTCGCCGAGGTCACCGGCCGCTCGCGCCGCATCGTGCGCACGCAAGACCCCGGCGGGACCGAACGGCTGGCGGTGGAGACCCGCCCCGCCTCGGCCAACCTCGCCGAGACCCAGGCGTTCATGGACGACGAGAAGCGCATCCTGGTGTTCTCCGACGCCGGCGGCACCGGCCGCAGCTACCACGCCGACCTCGGTGCGAAGAACCAGCGGCTGCGGGTGCATTACCTGCTGGAGGCGGGGTGGAAGGCCGACACCGCCATCCAGGGGCTGGGCCGCTCCAACCGCACCAACCAGGCGCAGCCGCCGCTGTTCCGCCCGGTCGCCACCGACGTGCGGGCGGAGAAGCGCTTCCTCTCCACCATCGCCCGGCGCCTCGACACCCTGGGCGCCATCACCCGCGGCCAGCGCCAGACCGGCGGGCAGGGGCTGTTCCGCGCCGACGACAACCTGGAATCCGTCTACGCCCGCGCCGCCCTGCGCCAGCTCTACGGGTTGCTGCACGCCGGTACGGTCGAGGGCTGCTCCCTGGAGGCGTTCGAGGCGGCGACCGGGCTCGCCCTGATCGACCGCGACGGCGGCTTGCGCGACGAGCTGCCGCCGATCACCACCTTCCTCAACCGCCTGCTGGCCCTGACCATCGATTTGCAGAACACGCTGTTCGCCGTGTTCGAGCAGCTGCTCGCCGCCAAGATCGAGGGGGCCATCGCGTCCGGCACCTACGACCGCGGTGTGGAGACGCTGGTGGCGGAGAGCTTCACCGTCACGGAGCGGCGTACGCTCCACACCCATCCGGCAACGGGGGCGGAGACCCGGCTGTTCACCCTCGCCCGGCGCGACCGCAACCGGCCCATGGCCGTGGCCGAGGCGCTGGAGCGCAGGGCCGGGCCGCAGGCGCGGCTGCTGGTCAACGCCCGGTCCGGCCGGGCGGCGGTGGCGGTGCCGGCCGCCGGGCTGATGCTCGACGACGGCACGGTGCAGCGCCGGGCGCGGCTGCTGCGGCCGATGGAGCGCCTGACGGTGATGCTCGACGACCTGGACCGCAGCCAATGGCGCCCGGCCGAAGCGGACGCCTTCGCCGCCGCCTGGGAGGCCGAGGTCGCCACGGTGCCGGAGTTCACCACCGCCACCCTGCATGTGGTGACCGGGCTGCTGCTGCCGGTGTGGCGGCGCCTGCCCGACAGCGACCTGCGGGTGGTGCGGTTGCAGACCGACGACGGCGAACGCATCATCGGCCGGGTGGTGGCGCCACACGCCCTGCCCGAGGTGGTGGCCAACTTCGGCGGCGGGACGGCCCCGGTGCCGACGGCCGAGGAGTCCTGGGCGATGCTGCTGGAGGGTCGCACCGTCCTGCACCTGGGCGACGGGCTGCGGCTGCGCCGGGTGACGGTGATGGGCGCCCACCGCGTCGAGCTGACCGGCTTCACCGAGGGCATGGTGGAGCGCCTGACGGCGCTGGGGCTGATGTCCGAGATCATCGCCTGGACGCTGCGGCTGTTCGTGCCGGTGGGCGAGGGCGGGCCCGCGGTGTTCGCGGCTTTGCTGGCCCGCCACCCGCTGCTGCGCGCCACCGAGCGCGCCACCGACCGCATCGTCGAGCGGTCGGGGCGGTGAGCGGCCCGCGCCATGGCCGCGGCGTCGGAGATGGCGCGCCGCCTCGCGCGGGAGGCCGAGGCGGTGTGCCGCCATTACCTGCCGCACGGGCGGCGGGAAGGGCGCTACTGGCGGATCGGCGACGTGCTCGGCACGCCGGGGCGCAGCCTCTACGTCCGCCTGGAGGGCGCCGCCACCGGCCGCTGGGCCGACGCCGCCACCGGCGAGCACGGCGACCTGCTCGACCTCATCGGCCGCAACCGGGGTCTCTGCCGGCTGCCCGCCGCGCTCGACGAGGCGCGCCACTTCCTCGCATTGCCACGGCTCGTGCCGGAGCCCCCGCGGGCACCGCCGGGCCCGGACGGCGCGGAGGCCGCCCGCCGCCTGTTCGCCCGCTCCCGCCCGATCGCCGGCACGCTGGCCGAGGCGTATTTGCGCAACCGCGGACTTGCGGATGTCCGGAACGCCGGCTCCCTGCGCTTCCACCCCCGCTGCTGCTACCGCGACGGCGAGCGGTTCGCCCACGGGCCGGCGCTGGTGGCGGCGGTCACCCGGCCGGATGGCGGCGTCACCGGCGTCCTGCGCACTTGGCTTGATCCGGCGGGCGGAGCCAAGGCGGTGATGCCGGCGCCGCGCCGGGCGCTGGGTCTCCTGCTGGGCAACGGCGTCCGCTTCGGTGTGGCCCGGGACGTTCTGGCGGCGGGCGAGGGGATCGAGACCGTGCTGGCGCTGCGCACCGCCCTGCCGGGCCTGCCCGCGATCGCCGCGCTGTCGGCCGGCCACCTCGCCGCCCTGGGCCTGCCCCCGACGCTGCGGCGCCTCTACGTCGCCCGCGACAACGATCCGGCCGGACACCGGGCGGCGGAACGCCTGCGCCAACGTGCCGGCGCCCTGGGCATCGAGGCGCTGCTCCTGACGCCGCTGGCCGGAGACGTCAACGACGACCTGCTGGCGCACGGGGCGGCGGCGGTGCGGGAGCGTCTGCGGGCGCAGCTCGCACCGGAGGACGCCGCGTGCTTTTGGACGGGGGACAGACGGTTGCGGGATGTGTGAGCGTTGGTGGGTCGGGCGCCGGCCAGATTGAGCCAGTGCCGTATCCGCGGGCGTGATGCCGCGGCCACGGCCTTCCGGCGGGCGATCGGGCGGCGGACGGGTCGGCGCCGCAACGGCGGGGCGCGGCTTTCTTCCCCGGCCGGCGGAGCCGGCCTTCCTCGCGGGACAAGAAAGCCTCCCCCCGCCGTCCTCCGCTGGCGCTGCGGCCCCGAGGGGTGCGGAGCCGGCGCGTCCGCCGCGGGGGCGATCGCCACGAAGGCCGCGATGGGCGCGGCCGATCCTCCAGCGGAAAGGTCCCCGCCGATGCTCACCGACCGCGACGCCGCCGAGCCCCGCCACGCCTCCTCCACCGACCATGCCCTGACCGAACTGCAGCTCTACGGCCACCGGCCCTTCGAGGACGATCCCGACCCCCGGCCGCTGCCCGACGAGACCGCCATCCGCGGCGCCTTGGCCGACATCTTCGACTCCCTGGTGGTCTGCCTCAAGGACACCCGCCTGGAGCCCGACCTCGCCGACCTGCTGTGGTCTGCGGTCAACCTGTTCCACCGCGCCATCGACCGGGTGCAGCGCGAGCTCGACGACAACGAGGACGCCCAGAAGCGCAGCCAGCGCGAGCAGGACGGCTCGGAGATCCGCTCGGTCGAGCTGGAGCGGCTGCTGGCCGAGGGGCTGACGCTGCTGGAGCGCCGCGCCGCCATGGAGGCCTTCCGCGACCATGCCGCCGACCTGTTCGAGGCCCACACCGGGTCCGGCTGGCGGCCGCGCGCCGGCTCGCTGGTGAGCCGCCGCACCCTGACGGCGTCGCTGATCGACAGCCGCGACTTCCTCGCCGCCAAGCGACGCGCCGAGACCGAGCCGCTGTTGCCGGCCGGCCCCCGCATCGCCTTCACCGGCGGCGTGGAGTGCAACGACCATCATCGCATTTGGGCGGTGCTCGACAGGGTGCGCGCCAAGCACCCCGACATGGTGCTGCTGCACGGCGGCAGCCCGAAGGGCGCCGAGCGCATCGCCGCCTGCTGGGCGGAAAGGCGCAAGGTGACGCAGGTGCTGTTCCGCCCCGACTGGGCCCGCCACGCCAAGGCGGCGCCGTTCAAGCGCAACGACCGGCTGCTGGAGGCCATGCCGATCGGGATCGTCGCGTTTCCGGGATCAGGGATCGCCGAGAACCTCGCCGACAAGGCGCGGCGCCTCGGCATCCCGGTGTGGCGATTCGGGGAGGACGGGGCCTGAGCGCCGCCGTTCCGGCGATCCGCATCGGCGGATCGCCGGCTTTCCGGAAATCCGTTATCTTGGACAGGCGGATCGGCGGCTATGCGCCAGGAGCCGCCATGGTCGACGGCCCGACCACCCTGATCCAGCATGGATCGGCCCATCCGACGTGGAAGCGGTGCCGCCGCCGTCGGCCACGACGCGAGCATTGCAACGCGAGGCGGCGGGCTTGTGGTCCTCTCCGAGAATGTCCTTGTCGCACTCGAAGCGGTCGCCGTCCACCTTCAGAGTGACTGGCGGCGCCAGCTTGCAGGTCGTGTCCTCACGCGGTACCGAAAGCGACCGGCGAGGGTCCCCGGACAGGCAGACGGACGACCGGAGCATTCAGCCCTCGACGCCGAGCGTCCGGTGCTTGACCTTCACCCACTTCTTGCCCTTCTCCAGAACGTCGACCGACCCTATGTGGTCGACCACGCCGATCTTGGCGGCAGTCCTGGAAGCCACCTCGTGGATGGCGGTCCAGTCGATCTTGACGATGCCGACCTCTGCCGCGGCGGCTCCGAATGCCAGGAGGAAAAGGACCGCGGCCATACTGGCGAGACGGTTCAGCAGCCGTCACTGGCCTGGGCAGAAACTTCGCGGCGGGCGGCCGCCCATGCGAGAAGGCTTTCCGCATCGTCGCCAGACGCCTCCTGCGAATACGCCTCAAGATAGAGGGCGAAGTGTGTGAGGAGTTCGTGAACCAGCACGGCAAGGTCCATCCTTTCCGGGGCAAGCTCACACAGGAGCGTCGAGACAGTGCCGTGTAGGACGCGGGAACGAGCCCCCACTAGCATCTTGACGAACTGTTCCACGGAAGTCGGCGACCGGCTGGAAATCTGGTCCTTCGGGCCTAGGCCGCTGATCGCGTGGATGGCCTGCACCATCCTCTGCTTGCTCAGGGAGGTGCTGCCGGTGCTCAGCAACGCCTCGACGGCCGTTTCGAGTTTGGCCACGGCGAGGCTGTCGAGCGGTTCCGCCAATCCTTCGTGGAACCAGTAGACTGCGTCGCACCACGCCTGTCGGAGGTTCGGGATTGGACCCTCGCCGGTGAGAAAGCCTTCGAGGCATCTGCCCGCGGCGTCGAGGACCGGCCTCCCCCTCTTGACCACCGCCGCCATGTAGGGACCGAGAAGGCAACGCCCGGCCTCAAGGTTCTGGATGCCTGTCACCAGCCCGCCGTTCTCCTGCACGAGGTTCCCGCGCCACGGTGGGGAAGTGCGCCCGCTGATCCGCGCCATGAGCCGGCATTGGTCCAGTTCGACGACCAGCTGCAACGCTCCAATGGCGATGTCGACGGCGAGATCGGCCAGTTCGGCTGAACGGGTTCGCTCACATCCGTCGACATCCACGACCGCAATCCAGGTGGCGTAGCGCTCCTTCATGGCGTTTTCCAACTGCTCCATCGCGAAATCGTCGATGAAGTTGCCCTGAGGCACACCGAGGGGGTGCGAGCCGAAGTTTACCAGGTGGACGAAGGTGACCGGTCCGACCGAGATGGCATCCGAAGGGGACGGGGAGATCGCGCAGGGGACGTAGTGGCGCCGAGGGATCGCCTCCTTTCGGAACCATCCGTCGACGACCTTCTCCAAGGCGGCCGCATGCTCCTCCCCGATTTCTTCCGCCTTGGTTCCCTCGAACCCGAGGGCGACGATGCTTGCGATCTTCCGGACGAACTCTGCGGCGCCCACACCTCTGCGATACTTCGGGGCCTTCTTGCGGAGCCTTTCGGCCAACGCGGCGACCTTTTGCATGCCTTCCCGGTCAAATCCGATGACCGCCCTGTCGGCGTCCCTGATCATCGCGTGCGAAAAGCTCTCGAAGAGTTGGGCGGCCTCAGGCGGCGCGCCCGAGGAGGAGTCGCCGGGATGGGGGCGCAGGATGATGGCCGCCACCGCTTGGCGAAGAAGATTGGTCGTCACGGCCGGGCTCCGTTGCTCGGCGGCCTAACCGCCGCTTCATGATATTTACAACTTTGCCACTATGATCTGTGGTCGACAATCATCATTCAAACGACAAGTAGGGCCGCAAGCGGGTCAGGATGAGTCGGGAAACCCAGGGCGGTTCACGGTCCGGGGGTATGCAGTCCATCTCCGCTCAACCGTTCCCCCGTCCGATGCTGCCACGGCAGGTGGGAGCAGTACATGAACTTCATCCGGACCGAGGCCATGTGATCGGGCAACCGCCCGTTTCCGGCAAGGTCGCACCCGATGTTCCGTCGCGGCGCCCTGAGCCGCGTCGTCTCCGGCTGAACGCCTCCCAGCTCGACCACCACGGCCTTTGCCTGCTGGCGACCCTGACGCCGGATGCGGCTGCCACGGCAGCCCGACCTCGATCCCGCAACGGCCGGTAGCCGGCCTTCTTCCCCGCCGTGCTCGGCCAGGGCCTGCGCGCGGCTTCCTCGCGAGGCAAGAAGCCCGGACCCCGGCCGTCCTTCGCTTCGCTGCGGCCCTCGCGGGTGCGGGCCGGTCGCCCGGCGCCCTGGTGATCGCCATCAAGGCCGCGGTGGTCGCGGCCGAACCCAGCTGCGGAGACGACCATGGCACAGATCGGCACCTTCACCCGCAACGACGACGGCTCCTTCGCCGGCACCATCCGGACGCTCACCCTCAACATCAAGGCCCGTTTCGTCCCGGCCGGACGGGACGGCGAGAAGGCTCCCGACCTGCGCGCCCTGTGCAACGGCATCGAGATCGGCGCGGGCTGGCGCAAGACCGCCAAGGACACCGGCCGCACCTACCATTCCGTCAAGCTGGACGATCCCAGCTTCCCCGCTCCCATCTACGCCAGCCTGGTCGAGATGGACGGCGGCTACGCCCTGATCTGGTCCCGCTGAGGCCGCACGCTGGTGGCGGTGCTCCTCCCCGGGGGCACCGCCACCAACGCCGCGCCACCGACGAACTCACCGGACCCGCGACGCGCCCGGTCCCCCGAAGGTGCGTCGGTCTCTTCGGACTTCCCAGCCTACCATGCCGGAGCGGCCCGCCTCGAGGACGAGCGGTCCCCCCGAAATGCGGCGCATTTCGGCTCCCCCGCTCGCCGGCCCGCCGGTCGCCTGCGGCGATCCTCGACCCGGACCGCCCCGGCATCGGGATGCCCCCTCGTCTTCAAGCCAGAGGAGGGGCCGATGCTCACCATCCACGATCAGATCCGCGAACTGCGGGCCGAACTGGCGTCCTGCGTCCTGACGCGGCGCGAACGGCTCCAGGCCGAAGCCGACCTCGCCCGGCTCCTTACCCGGCAGGCCGTGGCGGATCGTGCCCCCGTGGCGACCGTCGAGCCGGTCCCGCCCGCCTGAGGCGGTGCCATGCCGCGTTCACCGCCGATCCGGCCTTCCACTTTCCGGAAAGGCGGGCAACCGCCGATCCGGATCTCCGGTTCCCCGCCAATCCGGACGTCCGGATCGCCATGGCCGCGCCGGCGCATTCCCGCCACGTCCCGTATTCGACCGGCATATGCCGAAAATCCTCGGGCCGCGCTCCGGAAACCGTTTGCATCGCCAACCCTTCACCCCCAAAGCATGAGTGGCGGCCGGCGTGCGGCATACCCAGGTATTATCTCACCCCGGATCACGGTCGGAACCGGGCGGAGCGGCCAGGTCGGAGAGGTAGGGATGACCGGGAGGAAGGGCCAGCAGATCGCCGGGAAGCACCCGAAGCGCTTGCGCCAGGCGGCCGATCATCACCACCGTCGCCTTGTGCTCGGCGCGCTCGATCTGGCCGACGTAGCTGCGGTCGATCCCGGAGCGCAGCGCCAGCCCTTCCTGGCTGATGCCCCGTTCGCGCCGCAGGCGCCGGATGTTCGCGGCGAGTATGTCGGGCAGATCCTCCATCGCCAGGATGGAGCCCCATTGCGGGGGAAGTCTCCACGGGATAGATCTACCATTCCGCCACCGCGCCGCCGGGGCGGAGCCATCGCCATCGCCGTTTCCGAAACCGGGCCCGGGGGAGGGCATCCATGAAGACGCCGCGCATCGACGCACCGGTGTTCGACGAGGCGCCCAGCGCCGCGACGCTCACCGACTACGACCGCCTGCACCTGGTCACCTACCTGCGCCTGCTCGACGCCGCGGCGGACGGCGCCGACCCCGACGAGGTCGCCCGCCTCGTCCTGCGCATCGACCCGGACGCGGAGCCCGAGCGCGCCCGGCGCGCCCACGCCAGCCATCTCGCCCGCGCCCGCTGGATGAGCGAGAACGGCTACCGCCACCTGCTCCGCTCCGCCTGATCCGATCCCGCCGGTCTTGTCACCCCCGGCCTGACGCCCGGCGCCTGCCGCGGCGTCCGGGCTTGGCGCGTCCGCGCCGTGGGGGGCCGGGGGACTCCGGCCCCGCCGCTCTTTCCCCTCCCCGGCGCCTCGCCGCGTCCGCGAACCTCCCGCCATCGCGCGCCGCCGCCCCAGGTGGTGCGCTCCGGCTCACGGAGGCTCGCCCATGCACGACACCGCCGGCGGTTTGCCGCCCCGCTTTCTGCGCACGCCCGAGGCCGCGCGCCTGCTCGGCCTGTCCGGCCGCACCCTGGAGAAGCACCGCGTCTACGGCACCGGGCCGCGCTACCGCAAGATCGGCGGCCGCGTCGTCTACGCCGTCGACGACCTGAAGGCCTGGGCCGACCAGGGCCTGCGCACCTCCACCTCCGATCCGGGCACCGGCGGCGTCCGGCCGGCCCGGCCGGTGCGGCGCTGAGGTCCGGACGATGGACGGCATCCACGACCGCGCCGGCGGGCGCGTGCAACTCGACCTGTTCGTGGCGCTGCCCGGCGATCTGGCGGTGCGCGACCAGCAGGACCTGATGGCCCACCCCTTCTTCTCGCTGGCCAAGGGCAAGCGCACGGTGCCCATCGACTATGGCGCCGGTGCCGTGCGCATCCGGGTGGAGGGCACGGTCGAGCACGGCATCGCCACCATCTGGGACGCCGACGTGCTGATCTGGGCGGCCAGCCAGCTGGTGGAGGCGCGCGACGCCGGGCTGCGCACGGCGCGCCAGCTGGCGACCACACCGCACCAGATCCTCACCTTCACCGGCCGCGGCACCTCGGCGCGCGACTACCAGCGCCTGCGCGCGGCGCTGGACCGGCTGCAGGCGACCACGGTGGTCACCAACCTGCGCCAGAGCAACGAGCGGCGGCGCCACCGCTTCTCCTGGATCAACGAGTGGAAGGAGCGCGCCGACGCCGCCGGCCGGCCGCTCGGGCTGGAACTGGTGCTGCCGGACTGGTTCTACCGCGGCGTGCTCGACGACGCCTTCGTGCTGACCATCGAGCGCGATTACTTCGCCCTGACCGGCGGCATCGAGCGCTGGCTCTACCGGCTGGCCCGCAAGCACGCCGGGCGCCAGCCCGCGGGGTGGGCCTTCGACTTCCGTCACCTCCACGCCAAGTCGGGCAGCCTGGCGCGCTTCGCCAACTTCGCCATCGACCTGCGCGCCGTCGCCCGGCGCCAGCGCCTGCCGGGCTACCGCGTGGCCGTCGAGCGGCGGCCCGGCGGGGCGGAGTGGCTGCGCCTCGTGCCGCTGGAGAGTTGTCCACACAAACGGGGGACAAACCGGTGAAACCGCTCGTGCCATCGGGTGCGGCGGACTCGTGCCATCGGGTGCACGCGCACCCGCCAACCCCTTGCCCGGCAACGCGGATCGGCGCCCTTAACGTTTCTAACAGAGACTCTAACGAGTCTTTGTTGGTGGGGTTCGGGAATCGCGGGCAAGCCCTGTCTGCGGTCCGGAGGGTGGCGCGATGATCGTCGCCTTCCTGAACCAGAAGGGCGGGGTCGGCAAGACGACGCTGGCCCTCCACCTCGCCGGTGAACTGACCCGGCTCGGGCATCGCGTGCTGCTGGTCGACGCCGATCCCCAGGGCTCGGCGCTGGACTGGGCGGAGCAGCGCAACCGCGAGGGGCTGCCGCGTCTGTTCGCCATGATCGGGCTGGCGCGCGAGACCCTGCACCGGGAGATGCCGGACCTCGCCTCCGGGGTCGACCATGTGGTGATCGACGGGCCGCCGCGGGTGACGGCGCTGGCACGCTCGGCGCTGCTGGCGGCCGAGCGGGTGCTGATCCCGGTGCAGCCCAGCCCTTTCGACGCCTGGGCCTCGGCCGAGCTGCTGCGCCTGCTCGACGAGGCGCGCGGCTGGCGGCCCAGCCTGTCTGCGCGATTCCTGCTGAACCGCTGCATCGCCCGCACCCGGCTGCTGCGCGACGCGCGGCGCGAACTGGCCGGGGTGGTGCCGCCGGCCATGGCGGCGTCGGTCGGCCAGCGCGTCGCCTTCGCCCGCTGTGTGCGCTCCGGCCGTCTCGCCTTCGAGGTCGAGCCGGCCTCCACCGCGGCCCGCGAGATCGCCGCACTGGCGGCGGAGTTGCTGGAGACCGGACCATGAGCGGAAAGCGCATCGGCTTCGGTGCCCGCCCCCGCGCTCCCGACGCCTGGGTGCGCCGGGGTGACGGCGGGCCGGCCAAGGCGGAGGTCTACACCGCGCGCCTGACGGTGGACATCACGCCGGAACTGCGGGGGCGCATCCGGATCGCCGCCTTCCGCCGCGGGATCACCATGGCGGAGCTGCTCCGCGAGTTGCTGGAGGCCCGCTTCCCCGCGGAGGAGCGGCCATGATCGCCGCCCTGGTCAACCTGACGCCGGGGGTGGGTCGCACCACGCTGGCGGTCAACCTGGCCGGCGAACTGGCGCTGCAGGGTCGGCGGGTGGTGCTGCTCGACACCGACGGCGCCTCCGGGGCGCTGGAGTGGGCCACCACGCGACGGCGAAACGGCGAGCCCGCCCTGTTCGACACCGTGGCCATCGCCAGCCCCCAACTGCGCCATGGCCTCCAGTGCCTGGACTCGGCGTTCGAGCACGTCGTGATCGACACCCCGGCCCGGTCCCCGGCGGCGGTGCGCGCGGCCCTGCTGGCGGCCGACACCGCGTTGGTGCCGACTGCACCGGACCGGCCGTCGCTCGGATGCTGCGCCGCCACCCTGGAACTGGTGATCCGGGCGCAGGTTGCGGAACCGGCAATGGGTGCCACCGTGGTTTTGACCCGCGCCCCCACCGGCCTCGTGGTGGAGCCCGGCGACGCATTGTGCCTGCTGGGCCTCCGCCTGCCGGTGTCGGCGGCGGTGGTTCGCCAACGGCTGGCCTTCGCCACCAGCCGGAGCACGGGGCTTCTGGTGGCGGAACTCGACACGGCCGGGCGGGCCGAGGCCGACGTCCGCCGCGTCGCCGTGGAGGTCTTCGGCTCCGGACCGGTGCCCGTCGGGGGCTGAACGGGCCGGGCGGCGACCCGGTTTTCGTCCGGAGCGAAGCCGATCGCACAGCGGCGTGCAAATACAGGAAAATGGACAAAGCGTCCAGGTTTCGGCGCCCCATCGTGGCGGGTTTGGGAAGACGAAAAATCAACGGTCAGCAAGATAAAGGGGCGGTTCGCCGTCGTTCTTAGCCGTTGATTTCGTTGATCATTTCCTGTGTACGGTCCGTCACTGGCGAACATGGGCGAACATGCCGCTCCGGACGGCATCATCCGATTGGAAACTGGTTCCTGATGCCGGCTGGTCTCATGGTTGCTGCGGTGTCCACAAGCGGTTCGCCTCGGCGGGCCGGCATTCCCTTGGGAGCGAGCGGAGCATGCGCTGGCGTGGATCGATCTTCGACGGCATCGCGGCCGACGATGGCTTCAAGGCCCGCATGAAGGCGCTGGCCGACCGTGGCCGCACCCTGGCCCGCGGCTTCGTCCGCCGCTCCGAGTGCCGGGTGCGGGTGCACGCCGCGGCCGCCGCGCACGGCGCCTACGCCCGGCCGGTCAACGTCAAGATGCTCTACCACGACCGCGCCCGCGGCGCCTTCCCCAACTCGGTGGCGGTGCTCGCCAACTACCTGGCCAAGGAGGGGCCGCTGTTCGACCGCGAGCAGTTCGGCGTCGACAAGGACGCCATCGCCGCCGCCTGGTCTGACGACCGCCGGGTCTTCCACGTCATCGTCAGCCCCAACGACGGCCACCGCATCGACGACATGGTGACCTACGGGCGCGACGTCATGGCGGCCTGGGAGGGTCGGGTCGGCCGGCTGGAGTGGGTGGCCTCCATCGAGACCAAGCCCGACATGGCGCACCCGCAGGGCAACAAGCACCTGCACGTGATGATCCGCGGCGTGCAGGACGAGCGCGACCTGTTCTTCGAGCGCGACGTGGTCACCCACTGGTTGCGCCACGACGCGGTGGAGGTCACCACCCGCACGCTGGGCTGGATGGACGAGCGCGAGCGCCAGGCCTACGAGCGCCAGCTCGACGCGATGGCGCGCCGGCGCGAGGAGCGCGCCCGCGCCCGTGACGACCTCCCGGAGCTGGGAGGGCGCGAGCTGTGACCGCCCACATTGCCCGCTTCGCCGCGCCGCTGCTGCTCTGGCTCGCCGCCGTGCTGGTGATCACCGAGTTCCTCGGCTGGCTCTTCGCGTGGCCTGTGGCCTTCGGCGGCCTGCGTGTCGGCTCCGCCGCCCTGTACTGGCCGGGCCAGTTCCTCGGCTGGCGCGGGATCGTGGCACCTGGGCATCGCTGGACCGTCGACACCGCCGCCGGCCTGTCGCTGCTGCTCGCCGCAGTGCCGGTCTGGCGGCTGTGGCGCGTCCGCTCCGCCCATTCGATGGCCCGCTTCGGCGCCGCCCGCTGGGCCGGCCGTGCCGACGTGCGGCGCAGCGGACTTCAGTGAGGGCCACGCCATGATCTCCGACTCCGCCATCTATCTCGGCGCCTACGGCTCCCGGCCGCTGCGCGAGCGCACCATGCAGCCGGTGCTGATGATCGGCCCGACCGGCTCGGGGAAAACCACCACCGGTGTGGTGCCGACGCTGTTCGAGGGCTGGCGCGAGAGCGCAGTGGTGTGGGACTTCAAGGGCTCGCTGGTGCGCGACACCGGCGCGGCCCGCGAGCGCCACGGCGACGTCATCGTCCTCGACCTCGCCCGCGCCGGGGGCCCGCGCTACAACCCGCTGATGGCCGTGCGCCCGGCGCCCTGCCTCGTGCCGGACTGCCAGCACGCCGCCCGCATCCTCACCGAGGGCGAGAAGGAGGGGCACTGGCGCAACGCCGCCTTCTCCTACTTCACCGGCGTCTTCGTCTATCTCCTGACCTGCGCCCCCGACAGCGAGAAATCGCTGGCCGGGGCGCGGCGCCACATCCTGCTCGGCGACGAGGGCCTCAAGCGGATGCTGCGCGACGGCGTCCATCCCACCGCCCGGCGCGCCGCCCAGGAGCTGTGGGACAAGAGCGTGGCCGCCGTCGACGGCGGCCGCGACGACCCGCAGGCGGCCAAGGGTGCCCGCGACGGCGGTCCCGTCGACAAGAGCCTGCACTACCGCAAATCCGTCTACGTCACCTGCTCGGTGCTGCTGGCCGAGTTCGAGGATGCCGTGCTGGAGGCGCAGACCGCCGCCAGCGACTTTTCGATCTCCGACCTCGTCGCCGGGGACCGGCCGGTCACCCTCTACATGGTCGCCCGGCCGCTCGACGCCCGGCGCCTGCGCCGGGTCTTCAAGCTGATCCTGACGCAGATGATCGACTTCCTCACCGTCGAGCGCGACCGCGCCGACGACGGACGGGCGCGGCGCTGGCGCCTCCTGGTGGCGCTCGACGAGTTCCTTCAGTTCCGCATGGCCGAGGCGGCGGAGTGGATCCGCTACGTGCGTGAATACGGTGTGCGCCTGCTCCTCCTGGCGCAGAGCCTGTCGGAGGTGGAGGAGCAGTACGGCAAGGGCCTCACCGCCAACTGCCGCCTCGTGGTGTTCCGCCCCAACTCCTCGGACGAGGCCGAGCGCATCAGCCGCATGGTCGGCGAGGCGATCGAGGAGGTGCCGACGCGCTCCACCTCCAAGGGGCTGTTCGACCTCTTCCCCACGGTGAGCCGGGGCGTGCGCGTCGACCGCCGGCCGGTGATGCCGATGCACGCCGCGCTGGAGATGGACGGCAACGACCTGATCGTCTTCGGCTACGGCAAGCCGATCCGCGGCACCCGCCTGCATCCCTATTCCGACGCCACCTGGAAGGGCCTCTACGGCCCGCCGGCCGGGACCTGGACGCCCAAGGCCGACGCCAACCGCTGGTTCGGCGAGCACCTGCCCGAGGAGGAACCGCCGACACCGCCGACCCGCCGGCCGCGCCGGCGCACCATCGTTTGAGCGGGGAGGCTGAACCATGAGCGACCATGACGCCCCCCGGCTCCACCACATCTCGGCCCGCATCCCGGCGGAGCTCGCCCGCCAGATCGAAACCGTGCAGGAGCGCCACCGCCTGCGCCATTTCAGCGAGGCCGTCACCCTGGTGGTCGACCGCGGCCTGTCGGCGCTGGCCCGCGCCCGTGTCGAGGAGGAGCAGATCGAGGCCACCATCTTCCGCATCGAGGACATGGTGCTGACCCAGCTCGCCCTGCTGAACGTCGCCCACGACCTCGACCCCGAGGCCGTCGCCGAGACCAAGGCGGCCATCCTGGCGGAGTGGGAGCGCCGCGGCCGCAAGCGCGGAGAGGCGTCATGACAACCGACGCGGAACCCGCCCGCCGCGAGATGCTGCTGGCCGCCCTGCGCCGGCTGATGGACGAGTTGTTCGGCGACCTGCTGCGCCGGCCGGACGTGGCCAACGTGCTCGTGCTGCCGCCGCTGCACGGGCAAAGCCGGTGCCGGGTCCTGGTCAAGGACGGCCCGGTGCCGGCCTTCGTCCGGGACGCCGATCCCGAGCAGGTGCGCCGCTTCCTGGCCCACGTCGCCGGCTTCCAGCGCAAGGAGCTGCGCCGCGACCGTCCGACCCTGGACGTCACCCTGCCGGAGACCGGCGAGCGCATCCACGCCGACGTCGAGCCGGTCACCACCGGCCCGGCCTGCTCGATCCGCAAGCCCTACCGCGGCCGCATCACGCTCGACGACTGGACGGCCTCCGGGGCCGCCACGCCGGTGCAGGCGGCCATCCTCCGCCGCCTGATCGCCGAGCGCCGCACGCTGGTGATCGCCGGCGACGTCGACACCGGCAAGACGACGCTGCTGCGCGCCTGCCTGGAGGAGCCCCCCTTCCGCGACGGCCTGCCGGCGGTGCTTCAGGACCCGTATGAGTTCGAGCCGCCGTGCCCCTTCGCCTATTCCATGGTCGCCGACCCCTGGGCCGACCCGCCGGTCACCCTGGAGGCGCTGGTGGCCGGCGCATTGCGCGTGCCGATGACGCACCTGGTGCTGGGCGAGGTGCGCCGGGCCGAGGCGCGCCAGATGGTGGTGGGCTGGACCACCGGTCATCCCGGCCTGTGCACCGTCCACGCCGGCTCGGCCTGGGATGCGCTCGACCGCATCGCCCAGATGGTGGGCCTGGGCGGTGTGGCCATGGACGCGCTGCAGATGCGGTGGATCGCCAGAGCCGTGCACGCGGTCGTCCACCTCGCCCGCGACCCCCGGGGGCGGCGCTTCGTCAACGAGATCGTGCGGGTCGAGGGCTACGACCCCGCCTGCGGCTTCGTGCTCCGGCCGCTCTTCGTGGCCGCTGATGAGGGAGAGCAACATGCAGACCTTTCGTAACGCGCGCCGGGCGCTTGCCCTGGCGCTGGTCCTGGCGTGGACGGCCGAGCCGGCCCACGCCCAGGTGATCGCCAACCTCGGGGCGGAGCTTCTGTCCTGGCAGGCGGTGTTCGACGCCAACTTCGTGCCGATCGCCGTCACCGCCGGTCTGCTGCTGGCGCTGATCGCCGCCATGTTCTCGCGCATCGCCGGGGTCGTGGTGTTCGTCTTCACGGTCGCCGGGGCCGCCGCCTACGGCATGCGCGACGGCATCATCGCGCTGGCGGGGGTGTGACCATGGATGCCCCGCCGCTGCCGGAGGGATGGGAGAAGCCGGTGCGCCGCACCTCGGTGCGTCCCACCAAGATGCCGCTTGGCGTGCCCATGGAGCTGCTGGCCATCGCCGTCTGGCTGGCCGCGGAGCTGTGGCTGGCGCTGGGCGCCATTCCCCAGGCGGTGGCGGGGTTCCTGCTGGTCTTCCTCGCCGCCCGGGCGCTCACCCGCCGCGATCCCTGGTGGCTGGAGATCGTCCGCCAGAACAGCTCGGCCTGGCTGCTGCGGGCGGTGCGCACCCGCGGCCGCTCGCTGCGTCTCTCCGCCTACCGTGCCCCGAGGTGAGGCCATGCTCGACCTGACCGCCTTCGACGATGGCTTCGACGCGCTCTCCCGCCACCTGCCGTGGGACTGTTTCGTCTGGCCCGGCGTGGTGCTGCTGGAGGAGGACGGTGCGCTCATGGCCGTCGTCGAGTACGGCGGGCGCGACCAGGAGGGCCAGGACCCGGCCGAGCTCCAGCAGACCGTGCTCGCCGCCGGCAACGTGCTGTTCCCCTTCACCGGCGGCTGGACCTTCCATTTCGAGATGCAGCGCCAACCCGCGGCCGGCTATCCCCGCTCCACCGGGGCGCACCCGGTCCCGGAGCTCATCGACGCCGAGCGCCGCGCCCGCCTCGACGACGCCGGCCGGCAGCTGCGCACCCGCACCTTCGTGGCGGTGACCCACACGCCGACGCGCCGGCGCACCCGGTCGGTCGCCGGCTGGTTCACCCGCAATCCGCCCGAGCGCGCCCGGCCCGACGTCATGCGCGACCACGTCGAGCCCTTCCGCCAGCTGGTGCTGCAGTTCGCCGCCCTCCTCGGTCGCGCCGTGGGACGGGCCCGCATGCTGGACGACGATGGTGTGCAGACCCTGTTGCACGCCTGCGTCTCGCCGATCCACCAGCCCTTCGTCGCCGCTCCGGACCTGCCGGGATTCCCGATCAAGGCCAACCTGGTGGACGTCGGCTTGGTGCCCGGCTCGTTCCCCGCCTGGAGCAACGGCGGAGCGGCGTGGCACGTCCGCGTCGTAGGCATCGGCGGTTACCCCAGCTCCAGCCACCCTGGCCTGCTCAACGCCCTGGACCGGTTGCCCTTTCCGTTGCGCTGGTCGGTGCGCTTCGAGGCGATGGACCACGTGCAGGCCCGCGGCGTCTTCGCCGCCCTGTGGCGCAAGCACGACGACACCTCCTACGACTGGCGCTCGGTGCTGCTGCGGGCCGTCGGCGGCTACACCGCGCTGCGCCACGATCCCGTCGGCGTCATGGAGGCGCTGGAGGCCGAAGCCGCGCGCCTGGAGGCCGAGCAGGCGGGCACCAGCTCGGGCTGGATGACGCCGACCGCGGTGCTGTGGGGGGCGAGCGTCGCCGAGGTCGAGGAGCGTCGCGACGAACTGGTGAAGACGCTGCGCACCCTGGGCTTCACGGTCATCGAGGAGACCTGGGGAGCCGAGCGGGCGTGGTACGGCACGCTGCCCGGCCATGTCCGCCCCAACCCGCGCAAGGTGCCGCTGACCCAGGTCCAGCTCGCCGACTTCCTGATCCTCTCCTCCGCCTGGGGCGGGCCGGCGATCAACCCGCACCTCCGGTGCGATCCGCTGATGCAGCTGGAAGCCGACGGCGGCACGCCGCTGATGCTCGACCTGCACCAGGGGCCGGACGGGGCGGCGCTGGTGATCGGCCCGCCGCGCACCGGGAAGTCCACGGTGCTGGCGCTGATGGGCCACCAGTTCCTCGCCCGCGTGCCCGGCGGCCGGGTGGTGTGGATCGACGTCGACGCCACCGAGAGCACCTCGCTGGTCGCCACTTGGTCGGTCGGCGGGGCGTTCCTCTCCATGGGGGCCGGTGACGGCGCCCTCCAGGATCTGGCCCTGCAGCCGCTTGCCGATGTCGACACGCCCGGCGGCTTCGCCTGGGGCCACGGCTTCGTCATGGACCTGCTGCGCCGCCAGGGCGTGCTGGCTCCGGGCAACCTGTCGGCGGCGGAGGCCGGAGACGCGGTGGACGCCGCCTTGCGCCTGCTGGCGGTGTCGCCGCCGGCGGAGCGCACGCTCTCGCACCTCGCCCACCTCGTGCAGGACAACGCCGTCCGCGTGGCGCTGGAGCCCTATTGTCGCGGCGGCCCCTATGGCGACCTGGTGGACGCCGCGCACGACCGCTTCCCCGGCTCGTGCTGGACCACGGTGGACATCGGCGCGCTGATCGACCGCGGCCCCGGAGCGGTGCCGGTGATCGACGCCCTGTTCCGCCGCTTCTACCGCCTGTTCGAGGACGGCCGGCCGACGCTGTTCCTGGTGGACGAGGCGTTCAAGGCGCTCAAGCACCAGCCGGCCGAACTCGACGAGCTGCGCCGCCGCGGGCCGAAGAAGAACGTCGCCCTGGTGCTCGCCACCCACCAGCTCGACGACATCGCGGGCTCGGCCATCGCCGCCATGCTGAAGACCATCCAGGTGCTGGTGCTGCTGGCCGACGCCAACGCCGCCAAGCGGCCGCTCTACCGGGAGTGGGGGCTGAACGCCACCCAGGCGGGGCAGGTCGCCCGCGCCATGCCGCGGCGCGACGTCTTCTTCAAGACGCCCGAGGGCAGCCGGCTGGCCCAGCTCAACCTCGACCCCGTGGCGCTCGCCGTCTGCGGCAGCGGCGGGGCCGCTGCCAAGCGCCGCGCCTTCGAGCTGATGACCGAGGTCGGGCCCGACCGCTTCCCAGTGGAGTGGCTGCGCCGGAACGGCCTGCACGAGGCGGCCAGTGCTCTGGAAACGGAAGGAGACACTCCATGAACACGCGTTGGATGCGCACGACCACGGCGGTGGCCGTGGCGTTGACCGTCGCCGTCGCTTCGCCTCCGCCGGCCCACGCCTTTCTCGGCGGCCTGCTCAACAGCTTCTTCGGCGGTGGCGGTGGGGCCGGCTGCTTCTCCGAGGACGGCGACGGCCTGTTCGGCTCCGCCCTCTCGGCGGTGGCCGGCGTCGTCGACGCGGCCACCGATGCCGCGACGGGATCGCAGGCCGGCGGCTGCCCGATCGTCGAGAGCCGGCCGCTGGTGGTGGAGGAGATGGTCCACACCCAGGAGCTGGAGCTGATCGCCCAGACCGCGCACATGATCAGCCAGATCGAGAACCTCGTGACCATGCGCCGGCTGGCCGACCTCGACACCCGCGTCGAGATCGCCACCCGCCTCTCCAGCGCCCGCCAGGCCGCCGCCATGGTGGAGCGCGTGCTGTGGAGCCTGCCCGCCGTCGACGCCCAGTTCGCCGCCCTCTACCCCGACGCCCTGCCGGAGGGAATGACCGCCGAGGCGCTCGCCGCGCATCAGGCGGAGCAGGCCGGGCTCGCCCGCGCCGCCAGTCGGGCCAGCAAGCTGGTTTCCGCCGACGTGATGACCGGGGTGGAGGACTACCCGGCCCGCGCCCGGAACCTCATGGCGGCGCTGAAGGCCTGCGAGGGCCAGACCTGTGCGCTCGACGCCGGCGCCCAGGCGACGCTGCTGTCGGCGGAGGTCGCCGGCCAGTTCCTGATGATGCAGGCCGCCCACGACCGTGCCGTCGAAACCCAGCTCGACTACGAGCAGGCTGCCGTCGAGCGCGCCCGCCAGCACACGCTGATCGCCTGGCGCGGCCTCGACACCTACGGCGCACCGGGGAGCTGAGCCATGACGCTGCGGCAGATCCTCATGGCGCTGATGGTCATGCTGCTGCTGAGCATCGCCGCCGCCTCCGCCCTGGTCCTCTACGCCCGCTCCGACGCCGGCCGCAGCGCCCTGGAACGCCTGGAGCGGTCGCCGGACTGGCGCGGCATCGGCGACTACCGTCCCCCGAGGTGAGCCCATGGACGTCAGCGCCCTGTCAATCGCCCTGCAGCAGCTGACGGCGGCGGCGGTCACTGGCCTCGGCGCCCTGGGGCCGGACGCCCACGCTGCCCTGCGCCTGCTGATGATGCTGTCCTACACGCTGGCGCTGCTGCTCTGGCTGTTCGAGGGCAAGGCGGCGGTGCACGGGCCCTTCTTGCGCATGCTGCTGAAGTTCGCCGCCATCGGCCAGCTGGTGGAGTGGTTTCCCGCGGGATCGGCGGCGCTGATGCGTGCCGCCGCCGACCAGGGCGCCAGCCTCGTGCCGGGCGGCGGCTTCTCCCTCGACGACCCCGGCTACATCGCCCACCTCGGCATCCAGGCCGTGATCCCGCTGATGCTGCGGGTCAAGGAGATGCTCGGGCCCATCGACTTCTTCCTCAACTTCGTCGAGATCGTGCTGTTCCTGCTGTCGGCCCTGGTGGTGATGGTCAGCTTCTGCATCCTGGCAATCCAGGTGTTCCTCGCCTTCCTGGAATACCGCCTGCTGTCGCTGGCCGCCTATCTGGCGATCCCCTTCGCCGTGCTCGGCCCCACCAGCTTCGTCGCCGAGCGCGCCATCGGCTACATCGCAGCCACCGCGCTCAAGCTCCTGGTGCTCGGCTGCATCATCGCGCTGTGCGGCACCACCCTGATCGGACTGACCTTCGACGGCACGCCGACCTTGGCCCAGGCCTTCGGCGTGGCCGTGCTGTCGGCGGCCATCTTCGTGCTCGCCATCAAGGCGCCGCGCGCCGCCGCCGGTCTGGTGAACGGCGGACCCGTCATGGACGGCATGACGGCACTGGCCGCCCTGTGGACCGCCGGCTGGCTCGGCGCGCGCACCGTGGCCGGGGCTGCCGCGGCCACCGCCGGCGGGCCGGCCAGCCTCGCCGTGGGAGCCTCCGCGCTGTGGAGTGGCCTGCGCCACGCCGCGCGGGGAAGCACAGCCGCGGTCGCCACCGGCGGGGGCGGCACCAGCGGCAGCGATCCCGCACAAGGCGGTGCCGGCCGGCGCTATCCCGCCGGCACCTACGGCGGGAGCCGGGGCGGCAATGCCAACGCCAGGGGCTGGGACCAGCCGATGACCGCCGCCCAGCGGTCCGAGCTCGACCGCCTCGCCGCCGGGCGCCCCTACGACCCCTCTCTGACGCGCGGGCAAGCCAGCCGCCTGATCCAGCGCTGGGGCGGCGAGGACTCCTGGTTCCGCGGCCCCGACTCCCCCCGCAGCGGAAAGGACGATCGATGAAGGAGCGCGTCGTCAACACCTACGACCCGCCGGATGCGGCCGTGCCCGACAGTGCGAAGTACCTCGCCGCCATGACCTACCGCGCCAGCCGCGAGGCCAAGGCACTGCGCCTGAAGCGCTGGTACCTCGGCCTGGTGGTGCTCAGCCTCTCCTGGGGCTCCCTGATGACCTGGGACAACCTGCGCATCGCAGGCCGGCTCGTCGAGATCGCCCGCACCAAGCCGGTCTACCGGGTCGAGCAGGCGCTCGACGGCCACCAGAGCCTCGTCCTGCTCGACACCGTGCTCACCCCCTCCAAGGGGGCGCGCATCGAGGCGGTGCGCTGGTTCGTGCGCTGGCAGCGCCGCATCGGCATCGATCCCGTGACGCTGGCCCGCGACCGTGCCGCCGCTCGTGCCCGGCTCACCGGCGGGGCCGAGCGCAAGTGGGACGCCCTGCTGGCCGCCGACCTCGACCCGGCCGAGGGCTGGACCCGCGACGTCGCCGACGTCCGCGTCCAGGAGCGCGAGAGCGATCCCAACACCGGCCTCTCCTCCTTCCACGTCGTCTGGACCGAGACCGTGTACCGCGCCTTCAAGCCGCGCTCGAAGGCGCTGATGAGCACCGCCGTGGTGACCGCCGACGGGCCGCCCCGCGAGGGCGCGCTGGACGGCGTCTCCATCACCGGCTTCTCCGAGCCGAGCGGCACCCCGCTCGCCCTGCGGCCTTCCCCCGACGCCACGGAGTCCAATCCATGAGAGTATCGCTGCTCGTCCTGCCGCTGCTCGCCGCCTGTACCACCGCCGAGGGGCCCGGCACCCCGGTGGCCGGCGCACCGCCGCCGCGGACCTACACCATGGCCGACCTGCGCATCCCGCCGACCCGCATGGAGACGGTGCCGCGCGAGAAGCTCACCCCGCGGCCGTCGCGGGCGCAGACGCGGGCCTGGGTGGGGCAGGCCAACGAGGCGGCGCTGGAGCTGCCGACGCTGACCTGCTTCAAGGGCAAGAGCTGCGAGTACTGGTACCAGCCCGACCAGCAGTACCTGGTCTACATGGCCGAGGGGAACCAGACCCTGGTGTGCCTCAAGCCGGGCGAGGTGGTCCGCGACATCGTGGCTCCCGGTGCCCAGGTGTGGATACCCCACCATCCCTACAGCTTCGGCAAGGGGCCGGCGCGCACCGAGTGCATCGCCTTCATGCCGCGCCGCGCCGGGCTCAACCACCAGATCTCCCTCTTCACCAACGAGCGGAAATACGACCTCAACGTCGAGACCCACAAGCGCACGCACCACGTCGAGGTGCGCTGGCGCTACCCCGAGGATTGGCTGGCCGCCCTCAACGGGCCCCGTCCAGTGGTTTCCAGCGCCGCGCGCGACCGCACCACCGAACTGGCCTACCGCGACCGCCGCTGCACCTACACGCTCGACGGCGACACGCCGGAGTGGCGGCCGGTGCCGACGGCGGACGGCCAGCCGCCGGTGTGCGACGACGGCGAGGTCACGGTGATCAACTTCACCCCCGGCGCGCTCGGCGCTTACGGCGCCCCGGTGCTGTGGCGCATCGCGGAGGACGGCACGCGAATGCCGGTGCAGTACGGCACCATGAACGCCACCTACCGCGTCGCCGGCGTCCACGACCACCTGCTGCTGGCGCTGGGTGCGCGCGCGGTGCACATCCGGAGGACCCGGCCGTGAGCCCCGGCCTCGACGTTCCGCCGCCGGCCGACCCGCTGGCCCGTCACCGGGTGGTGACCGCGGGGCCGCACGTGCTGCGCATCGTCCTGGTGGCGGCCGCGGTGATCGGCCTCGGCGTGGCCGGCTACATGCTGGGCCGCAGCCAGGACGCTGCCACGCCGCACGCCCTTGGCACCCTCGACATGGCGCGGCGCGAGCCGTCCCTGCCGACCTACGAGGACATGGCGCCGAAGCCGCCGCCGGAACCGCCGCCGCAGCCTCGCTTCGCGGCGCCCGCACAGTCGCCAACGCCGGCACCGGCCCCGCCGCGCACCCACGCCGCGCCGCGTGAGGACAATCTCCGCAAGAAGGCCATGGAGACCGGTGTCGGTGGCTGGAGCCGCAAGGAGGCGGAGCCCGGCGGGGAGGGCGCCACCACGGGTGGTTCGGACTTTGCCGACGCCGGGTCGGACTGTTTCGTGCCGCCGGGCACACCGATCCCGGCGACCACCGTCAACCGGGTGGTGACCGAGCGTGGCGGCATCGTCACGGCGCGGGTGACGCGCGATGTCTGGGACGCCGCCTTTGCCTGCCTCGCCGTGCCGGCGGGCTCCATCGTGACGCTCGACGTCGGCGCCACCGTGAGCCGGGGTCAGAAGCGCATCGAGGTCGCCAACCCGGTGATCACCCGGCCCTGGCCGCGCAACGACATGGTGCGCGTCGCCGCCGTCGGCGCAGATGCCACCGGTGCGGCCGGGCTGGCGGGCTCGGTGCGCGTCCCCTGGGTGCAGACCGGCCTGCTGATCGCCGCCGCCACGGCGGTGGACGTCGGGGTGGCCGCCCTGACCGGGGGCGGCAGCCTCATCGGCGGCATTCTCGGCCACACCATGGACCGGCCCCTCGACAAGGCCGCCAAAGACCTCCTCGACCGCGCCCCCGCCATCACGCTGGAAGCCGGCGAGCCGATGCTGCTGCTGTTGCGCGGCGGCCTGCGTGCCAACGACTTCCGCTCGTGAGCCGGTCCTACGACGCCACGTCCGACGCCGTATGCCGCACGCTTGAAGCGCAGGGCGCGGTGTTCCTGTCGTCGGAACGGGGGACCGGGGCATGGTCATGGAGTTCGAAAGCCGAGCGGCCGGCGCTCCCTGAAAGGCCGTTTCCGCGAATACCCTGAAAGTTTGGTGCGACCCCTCCGGATGCGTCGTTGCCCCCGGCGAGGGCATGCGCATCTTGGTCACCAGCGTTGCCCGCACGCTGAACGTCCCGGAGACATTATGCCCGTCGTCCTGCCCGAACGCGAACCCGTGCTCGCCGACGCACCGCCGCAGGCGGACGGGGTGACGGACTATGACCGCGCGCATCTCGTAACCTACCTCCGCCTCCTCGACGCCGAGGCGGATGGCGCCGACCCCACCGAGGTCGCCCGCATTGTGCTGGGCCTCGATCCGGGGAGCGAGCCCGACCGGACGCTGCGCATCCACGCCGCCCACCTCGCCCGTGCCCGTTGGCTGTCACGCTCCGGCCACAGACACCTTCTCCGGATGGGCGATTGATCGCCGACAATACGATTCCGGGGAAGTACACCGCCGTTTTCGGCGCGTACGCCGTTCGTGTGTTCGCAAATTGTAGGTATGCGGTTCATCTTCTGGAGTCAGACAACCGGACGCTGCGCACGGGCGGCAAAGCCATGACGGCGAAGAACGATTGGCGCGATCCAGCCGCGTACCAGTACGCGCTATCTCTCCCCGCCTCGTGCTGGGCCTGGGAGTTCCTGCGGCGCAATCCCGACTACCAGGCGCACGTCGAGGCCGCTCGGCTGGCGGGCCGTCCGTCCGACGACGACGGAAGCGGCGATTGGGGGTTGCACTGTCCTGGAGGACCCGGACAAAAGCGGCGCTGACACGCTCGTCTTCTGGCGGCCCGAATTGCTGCCCGGCCTGGTGCGGCTGTCGCCGGCACCGGAGATGGCCAATCCCACCTTGCCGCGATTCGATCCGTGGTGGGGGGTGTCGCGCCAGGCGATCCTGGAAACCGGCAGCGGCTTCCACGTGGCGCTCGCCAAGGGGCCGCACGAACGCCGCTTCTGGATCGAGGGGAGGGAACTCCCATCGCCGGGAACGCCGCTGCGGGCGCTCATCGCGCTCGACGGCGATTTGGACGTGCAGTGTGCCGCGCTCAAGCGCTTCCACCGCTCCGTCGTCGGCCCGGGCCAACCACCGGACCTGACGCCTTACCAGATCCGCATGCTCGGCCGCGCACTCCAGGTGCTCGACGGGCATCTCGACGGCGCTTCGATCCGCGAGATGGCCATTGCCCTGCTCGGGGCCGACCGTATGAAGGACGAATGGTTCCGCGGCAGCCCCTTGCGCGATCAGGTGCGCTATCTCGTCCGGCGCGGCCTTGCACTCATGCAGGGCGGGTATCGCGACCTGCTATCCGGGTGGGTTCAGCAGACCTCCACGGGGCGGCGGTAGCGGTCCTTCCCGCGTGTCCGTCGGCTGCCCACACAGTTGCTAGCCAGTTGCTAGCCCACTGCGCCGGGCCCCAGAACGGGCGAAGGCCAGCAACCCGTTGAGGTTACTGGCCTTCATGGTGGGCGCGACAGGGATTGAACCTGTGACCCCTACGATGTCAACGTAGTGCTCTCCCGCTGAGCTACGCGCCCGTCCGGTGGGCCTTGGTGGCGGCCCGTCCGGCGTGGGCGTGGGATTTAGCACCAACCGCAGACCCGTGCAACCCAATGTTTTCGCTTCGCGGCGATTTTTTCCGGACCGGGCCTGCGGGGCGGCCGGGGTGGTGGCGCGGATGGGGGATCCCCTCCGGATCGGCGGGGCGGCCGGGCGGGGCGGCCTGTTGTCGGCGAGGCCGATCGGCGGTTCCGGCGACGGTGCCGCGTGACAGCGCCCGCCGGGTGGACTACATCACTGAGGCTATGGACGCGCACTTCGACGCCCCCGCCGGACTGGACCGGCCCTTCGACATCCGGCGGCCGGCCGAGCAGACCCTGCCGCTCGTCGTCGCCTCGCCGCACAGCGGACGCGACTATCCGCCGGCGTTCCTCGCCGCGTCCCGGCTCGACGACCGCACCCTGCGCAAGTCCGAAGACGCCTTCGTCGACGAGATCTTCGCCGCCGCCCCCACGCTCGGCGCGCCGCTGCTGCGTGCGCTCTTCCCGCGCGCCTTCCTCGACGCCAATCGCGAGGCCTACGAGCTCGACCCCGAGATGTTCGAGGACAGCCTGCCGCGCTTCGTCAACACCCGCTCGCCGCGCGTCGCCGCCGGCCTCGGCACCATCGCCCGCGTGGTCGCCAACGGCGAGGAGATCTACCGCGAGAAGCTGCGCTTCGCCGACGCCACCGAGCGCGTCCAGCGCTTCCACACCCCCTACCACGACGCCCTGCGCGGCCTCGTCGACGCCACCGTCGACCGCTTCGGCCACGCCGTCCTGCTCGACTGCCACTCCATGCCGTCGGCCGGCTCCACCGCCGGCGGCGAGCGCGAGCGCGAGGGACGGCGGGTCGACATCGTGCTCGGCGACTGCTTCGGCAGCGCCTGCGCCGCCGCCGTCACCGACGCCGCCGACCGCGTGCTGCGCGCCAAGGGCTACACCATCACCCGCAACGCCCCCTACGCCGGTGGCTACACCACGCGCCACTACGGCCGGCCGCGGCGCGGCGTCCACGCCCTGCAGATCGAGATCAACCGCGACCTCTACATGGAGGAGGCCACCCTGGAGCGTCTGCCGTTCCTCAAGGTCCTGGCCCAGCACATGGAGGAACTGGTGGGCGTGCTCGGCCGCCTCGACAAGGACGCCCTGCGCGGCCATTGAACCGCGGGCACGGCATCCCCGCGACGCACGGGAGGCCGCCGCTGCGGGCGCTCCCGGCCCGGTCCCGGTCCCGCCGGCACCAGGATGGGCCTGTGAGCTTGTCGGCGCCCTCATCCCGGCCGGTGCGGCTCTTCTCGACCGACGATCGAGGGATCGACGGTGGAGGGACGGAATAAAAAAAGGCCGGAGCAGAAGCTCCGGCCCGAGTCTAGGGAGGAAACGCCCAAGAAGTGCGTTACGCCATCGGCCGCATCGCGGACGCGACCGATGTCGCAATGCACAATATGAGGCCGAGCCCATCGAGGTTCAAGGGGAAAATGAGAAACTCCCGTTTTGCAAGGGGTTGGACTGCACGGGCGTGGTAGGCCCCTGCCAATCCGTCATAGAGTGCGCTGCACTGCACAAAGAGCGGAACAGGCTTCCGGCGGGGTGTCCGGGGTAAGACATAGTCCAAAAGCCCGAGCCTCCAAGACCGTTCCTGTCTTGCCGTCGATTCGCCGGGGTGCCGCGCCGACTTGCGGCATTTTCGCGGCATTGAGGGTTGCCAGGGCGGGGCGCGGATGTTAGGGAACCTGCGCCTGAAGTTCGCCGTTTGTGCATAGTGCCGGCCGCGACGCGCTGCCGACCGCGCCGTGGTCGCGGCTTCGCGGCCCGCCGGAATCGGGAGACCGCGCTGTGAGCAGACTGGTCGTCGTGTCCAACCGTGTCGCGCCCATCGACGAGGGCAAGCAGGCGGCCGGGGGCTTGGCCGTGGCCGTTCTGGCCGCCCTCAAGAAGACGGGCGGCATCTGGTTCGGGTGGAGCGGGACCGTCGTCGACGACGAGTCCCAGGGCGAGCCGCGCCGCACCGACGTCGGCCGCCTCACCTACGCCACCGTCGACCTCGGCCGGAAGGACTTCGAAGAGTACTACAACGGCTTCGCCAACCAGACCCTGTGGCCGCTGTTCCACTACCGTATCGGCCTGTTCACCGTGAACCGCAACACCCGCGACGCCTACCAGCGGGTCAACGGCCTGTTCGCCGACCGGCTGGCGCCGCTGCTGCGGCCCGACGACATGGTGTGGGTGCACGACTACCACCTCATCCCCTTCGGCGAGAAGCTGCGCCAGAAGGGCTTCCAGCAGCGCATCGGCTTCTTCCTGCACACGCCGTTCCCGGCGCCGGAGGTGTTCACCGTCCTGCCCAACCACCGCGAGCTGATCCGCGAGCTGTGCGCCTACGACCTGCTGGGCTTCCACACCGAGGTCGACCTGCGCTGCTTCGTCAACTACATCCGCTTCGAGGCGCACGGCGAGGTGGAGGAGCGCGGCCCCGAGGAGGGCTGCCTGATCCGCGCCTTCGGCCGCACCCTGCTGGCCCGCGCCTTCCCCATCTCCATCGACACCGGGCACCTCGTCGCCCTGGCCGAGACCAACGCCCGCACGCGCCATTCCGAGCGGCTGCGCGAGAGCCTGGTCGGCCGGCGCCTGATCATCGGCGTCGACCGGCTCGACTACTCCAAGGGGCTGCCGCACCGCTTCGAGGCGTTCCAGCAACTGCTGGAGACCTACCCGGAGCACCGCAACCGCGTCTCCTTCCTGCAGATCGCCCCGCCGAGCCGGGAGGACGTGCCGGAGTACATCGCCATCCGCCGCGAGCTGTCGGAGCTGGCCGGCCGCATCAACGGCCAGTACGCCGAGTTCGACTGGGTGCCGATCCGCTACCTCAACAAGAGCTTCGGGCCGCGCGTCCTGTCCGGCTTCTACCGCCAGGCCCACGTCGGCCTGGTCACGCCCCTGCGCGACGGCATGAACCTGGTCGCCAAGGAGTACGTCGCCTGCCAGAATCCGGAGGACCCCGGCGTCCTCGTGCTGTCGGAGTTCGCCGGTGCGGCGCGCGAGCTGAAGGAGGCACTGCTCGTCAACCCCTTCGACAGCGAGGGGGTGGCCGACGAGCTGCAGCGCGCGCTGACCATGCCGCTGGAGGAGCGGCGCGAACGCCACGCCGCGATGATGCAGACCCTGCGCCGCAACGACATCACCCGCTGGCGCGAGACCTACGTGGACGCCCTGACCCGAGCCCCCTACCCATGAGCGACACCGCATCGATCCTGGTCGCCGACATCGGCGGCACCAACGCGCGCTTCGGCCTGATGGACGGCAACACGGTGCGCCACTCGCGCGTGCTGAGCTGCGCCGACCATCCCTCGCCGGCCGCCGCCGCCGAGGCCTATCTCGACGCCGTCGGGGCGGCCTCGGGCGCCGCCCGGCCGCGCTCCGCCGCCTTCTGCATCGCCGGCCCGGTGACCGGCGACCGCGTCGCCCTGACCAACCTGCCCTGGGCCTTCTCGGTCGCCGCCGTGCGCGCCGGGCTGGGCTTGGAGCGGCTGGAGGTCATCAACGACTTCACCGCCGTCGCCCTGTCGGTGCGCCGGCTGGGGCCGGCCGACCGCCTGCAGGTGGGCGAGGGCGCCCCCGAGGCGGGGGCGGTGGTCGGCGTGCTGGGGCCGGGCAGCGGCCTCGGCGTGTCGGGGCTGGTGCCGGCCGCCGGCGGCGCCTGGACGGCGCTGTCGGGCGAGGGCGGCCACGTCACCATGGCGCCGGTCGGCGACCGCGAGGGGGCGGTGCTGGCGCAGCTGCGCAAGCGCTTCGACCACGTCTCGGCCGAGCGGGTGCTGTCGGGCCCGGGGATCGTCAACCTGTACGAGGCGCTGAGCCTGCTCGACGGCCGCGAGCCGCCGCCGCTGACCCCGGCGGAGGTGACGGCGGCGGCGCTCGACGGCTCCAACGCCCACTGCGTGGAGGCGGTGGAGATGTTCTGCGCCATGCTCGGCACCGTCGCCGGCAACCTGGCGCTGACCCTGGGCGCGCGCGGCGGCGTCTTCATCGCCGGCGGCATCGTGCCGCGGCTGGGGTCGTTCTTCGTCCACTCGCGCTTCCGCAAGCGGTTCGCCGCCAAGGGCCGCATGCACGACTTCCTGGAGCCGATCCCGACCTACGTCGTCACCCACCCGCTGCCCGCCTTCCTCGGCCTCGCCGAGGCGCTGGCGGATTGACCGGTCTGCCTTCCCGGCGCAAGCGGGGGAGGGCCGGGGTGGGGGCGGAGAGCCTCAGCGGGCCAGCCGCGCCACCGCCGTCCGGAGGTCGGCGATCAGCGTCGGCAGCTCCTTGGACTGACCGCGCAGGATGAAGCTGGGGTGGTAGGTCGCCACCACCTCGGCTCCCGGCACCAGGCGGCAGGGCAGGGGCTGGCCGCGCAGCCGGGTGATGCCGTTCTCGCCGGTCAGCGCCCACAGCGGCGTACGCCCGAGCGCCACCAGGACCGACGGAGCGTACGCCTGCAGGGTCCGCTCGAGGTGATCGAGATCGGCGGCGAAGCGGTCGATCACCCAGTCCGAGGTGCCGAAGGGCCCCCAGCGTTCCTCGACGCCATGCCCCTCCTTGCGCGCCCGGGCGCGCGACGAGAAGAAATGGCCCACCTTGTTGCCCGGCGGCTGGCGGCGGAAGACGTTGGCGACCAGGCAGCGCTCGCGCTCGATGCCGGCGGCGTGCAGCGCCTCGTTCAGCAGCTTGCCGCTGCGCCCGGCGAAGGGGATGCCCTGGCGCACCTCCTCGGCGCCCGGGGCCTCGCCGACGATGGCGAGGCGGGGCCCCGCGGCGGGACGGGCGGGCTGCTGGTAGTCGACGAAGGGCCAGTCGTTCATGGCGGGGATCTCGATGTCGCCGGAGGTCTCTCTTGCGGTGAACGGGCGGCCGCGGCCGCGGGTCCATGCCCGCGCGGTATAGCCAAGACGGCGCTCCGCCTCAATCGGGCTATCGCCTTCGGCCGACGGGGCTTGCCGGAGGAATGACGCGCCCCCAGCATTTCTGCCAAGTCAACGATTCGGGAGGAGGAGACGATGGCGGCAGAGCAGCAGGGAGCGGCGTGCGATCTGGCCAAGGGCAAGTGCGAGCCCTGCCGCGGCGGCATCCCGCCGATGGACCGCGCCATGGCGGCGAGCTACCTGGTCCAGGTCCCGGGCTGGAGCATCGCCGACAATCCCGACCATCTCGTGCGCACCTTCACGTTCGCCGATTTCCGTTCGGCCCAGGACTTCGCCATGCGCGTCGGCAACCTGTGCGAGGAGGAGGGGCACCACGCCGAGATCATCCACGGTTGGGGCTATTGCACCGTCAAGTTCTGGACCCACAAGATCGGCGGCCTGCACGAGAACGATTTCATCATGGCGGCCAAGGTGGACGGTCTCGACGGCGCTCCGTACGTGCCGGCGTCCGCCTCGATGGGCGACGTCTCGCCGACGGCGCGCGATGGCGGATAAGGACACGGCTCTCCCGTCGCAGGGACGGTAATACGGTCGTACGGGGCTAACGTTCCGCGGCTGTCCGGAATCCCTTGTACCTATCCTGCGCAACAAAGGAACGGTGGCCGTGCCATAATGTTGCTCCTTTCCAACCGGCCCGCCACCGTGCGCGGCCGAGCGAGGGGGAGCAATGGCCATGCGAAGAGCCGAAGGCAAAGGGAAGGAAGAGCGGGCGGCGGCCGTGCTGCGCCGCCACGATGTGACCGTCGGGGGGCGGACCGGGCCGGTGCTGGTGTTCGGGCACGGGTTCGGCAGCGATCAGCGGATCTGGAGGACGGTGCGCGCCTGGGCCGACCGGCGCTTCCGCACGCTGGCCTTCGACGCGGCGGGGTCCGGCTCGGCGGCGGGGCTCGAGTACGACCGTGTGCGCTACGCCACGCCGGACGGCTTCGCCGACGACCTGCTCGGCGTGCTGGACGCCGCCGGCGTCGAGCGCTGCGTGTACGTCGGACACGAGCTCGGCGCCATGGCCGGCATGCTGGCCGCGCTCAAGGCGCCGGAGCGGTTCGAGCGGCTGGTGCTGCTGTCGGCCGGCGCCTGTCTGCTGCGCCGCCCCGACAACCGTGCCGGCCTCGACCCGCTGGCGGTGCGCAGCGCGCTCGGCCTGATGTCGATCAACTTCGCCCGCTGGATCCGCGAGTACGCGGCCCTGGCGGTGGGCGGCGAGCCGGGCTCGCCGGCGGTGGCCGAGGTGGCGGCGAGCCTCGCCGCGATGCGCCCCGACGTCGCCTTCGAGCAGGCGGCGACCCTGTTCCAGGCGGACCTGCGCGGCTGGATCGACGACCTGGCGGTGCCCGCCGTCCTCGTCCACGCCGCCGACGATCCGCTGGTGCCGGTGGCGGCGGCGCGCGGGCTTCACGCGGTGTGGCCGGCCTCGACGCTGGAACTGCTGCCGGCGGGCGGGCACATGCCGCACCTGATGGCGGTCGACGGCGTCATCGGCGTCCTCGACCACCGCCTCAAGGGGGTGACGACGGCGTAGCGCGCGGATGTCGCTTGCCGGCGGCGGCGGAATCCCTATCCTGGCCCGTCGCCAGCCCCACGCCCCGGTGCGCCATGATCGACGCTCTCGCCGC
This sequence comes from Azospirillum sp. ST 5-10, assembly GCF_051225715.1. Lineage (NCBI taxonomy): Bacteria > Pseudomonadati > Pseudomonadota > Alphaproteobacteria > Rhodospirillales > Azospirillaceae > Azospirillum > Azospirillum sp. ST 5-10. The sequence goes on along the minus strand of NZ_JBPJSP010000034.1, from coordinate 12,998 downwards.
AGCTCCCCTGGCCCAGGGCATCGGGCTGCTGGGCACGCTGTGCGGCATGGCCTGGCCGGCCTTCCGCACGCGCGCCGGCATGCTGCTGGCCCAACTCGCCACCAACCTGTTCTTCATGGCCCACCTAGCCCTGCTCGGCGCCTTCACCGGGGCGCTGATGAACGCGCTGTCGGCGGCGCAGGTGGGCGCCGCCATCCCGCTGGGCACGCGGCCGGGGTTCCGCATCGTCTATCTCGCCGTCCTGCCGGTGATCGCCGCCGGGCTGGTGCTGACCTGGCAGGGCATCCCCTCGGCCTTCGCGGCGCTCGGCCTGGCGCTCGTGTCGCTCAGCCGCTACCAGACCGACGTCCGCCTGTTCCGGCTGTTCATGGTGGCGGCGCTGCCCTGCTGGTTCGGCCACAACCTGCTGGTCGGCTCGATCCCCGGCATGATGTCCGACGTCGTCGGCATGGCGATCAACGGCGCCATGCTGCTGCGCCTGGCCCGCCATCCCCGCCGGGCGGCGGTCGGTGCTTGACTGCGGCGCCTGACTGCGGCGCCTGACCGCTGCGCTTGACCGGGGCGGCCACCGCGGTGTTGGATCCCGGCGAGCCCGGGCGCCCGCACGCGCCCGGCGGGGGGAGATGCCATGGTCACCGAGCTGCCCGGGCTGCGTCCGCAGGACGCGGCGACGATCCGCGCCCATCCGCTGTTCCAGCGCCTGCCCGACCGTGCGCTGGCGGCGCTGGTGGGCACCGCCCAGGTGCGCGCCGTGCCGCGCGGCACCACCCTGTTCGTCCAGGACGAGACGGCCGACCGCTTCTACGTGCTGCTGCAGGGCTGGGTGAAGCTGTACCGCCTCACCCGCGACGGGGCGGAGGCGGTGGTCAACGTGGTGGCGGCCGGCGAGACCTTCGCCGAGGCGGCCATGTTCGCCAGCGGCCGGTTCCCCGTCTGCGCCGAGGCGGTGGTCGATTCCCGCGTCCTCACCCTGACCGCCGAGGGCTTCGCCCGCTGCCTGCGCGAGGACGACCAGATCGCCTTCGCCATGCTGGGCTCGCTGTCGCTGCGCCTGCGCCATCTGGTGCAGCAGATCGAGCAGCTCCAGGTGCAGCCGACGCCGCAGCGGGTGGGCAGCTTCCTCCTGCGCTTCTGCCCGGAAGGGCCGGGCTCGGCGGTGTTCATGCTGCCCTTCGACAAGGCGCTGATCGCGCGGCGCCTCGGCATGCAGCCGGAGACCTTCTCGCGGGCGCTGGCCAAGCTGCGCACCATCGGCGTCGAGGCGCACGGCGGCACCATCTCGGTGGCCGACCTGGACGAGCTGCGCCGCTTCTGCCACGCCGACGAGGAGGTGGCCGAGACGGACTGAGGCGCCTCACACGGGCGCGGTGTCGGCCTCGGTGTCGTCGTCGAACAGCGGGGCGGTGGCGATGCCGGCTTCGGGGGCCGCCAGCATGGTGCGGTAGACGCCGAGCAGCCGTTCGGCATGGCGCGCCGGGGTCGAGGGGTTGCGCCAGTAGCGTTCCCAGGCCGCGGCGCCGACCCGCGCGGCGACGGTGTCGTCGCCCAGCGCGCGCAGCGCGCCGGCCAGGGATTCCACGTCGCCGGCCTGCGTGAGGAAGCCGTCGATGCCGTCGTCGATGACGTCGGCCAAGGCGGTGGTGCGGGTGGTCACCAGCGGGATGCCGCGGGCCAGCGCCTCCATCGCCGACAGGCCGAACGGTTCGTACCACAGCGAGGGGAAGGCGATGGCGCGCGCCCGGTCCATCTGCTCCAGCACCCCGGCCCGGGTCTTCGGCCAGGGCAGGAAGGCGGCGTCGGGGTTGATGCGGCGCAGCTCGGATTCGTAGGGGCCGGCGCCGACGAAGGCCAGCTCGACGCCGGCGGCGCGCGCCGCCGCGGCCAGCACGCCCACCCCCTTCTCGCGGGCCAGCAGCCCCATGAAGACGACGCGGCGGTTGCCGGCGACCGGCGCCGGCGGCGCCTGCTCGATGTCGACCGGGTTCGGCACCACCACCGCGCGGGTGTCGGCCGGCAGCATCGGCCGCACGGCGTCGCGCGCGAAGGCGGAGGGGCAGATCAGGGTCAGCGGCCGGCGCCGCGCCGCCAGCGCCCGCTGGGTGGCGGCCTGGCGGGCCACCCGCACCAGCTTGCGCGCCGTCCCCTGGTGGTCGCAACTGGCGGTGGCGCAGGCGGCGGACAGCGGCCGGCGGGCGCAGGCGCGGGCCGTGCCGTGGTCGTAGTAGAGGCCGTTGGGGCAGGCGATGAAATAGTCGTGGAGCGTGAACGCCCAGGGCAGGCCGCTCTGGCCCGCCGCCTTCAGCACCGCCGGACTGAGCGCCCGGGTGTAGTGGTGCAGGTGCACCACCGTGCGCCGCGGCGCGTCGGCCAGCAGCGCCGCCAGGCGGCCCGCCGCCTCGCCGTTCCAGATCCCCTGGGCGGCCGCGCGCAGGGGGTTGCGCTCGGTCCACACGTCGCGCAGCCCCATGGCGTGGACGCGGACGCGCGGATGGTCGAGCAGCGGGCTCGTCGCGCCGACGGCGTGAACGTAGAGCACGTCGTGTCCGCGATCGGCGAGCGCGCGGGCGCTCAGGATGGCGATCTTGGTCGAGGCGCCGTCCACCTCGCCGTAGTCGGACACGATGGCAATGTTCATGCGGCTCGTCCTTCGGATGGGCGCCGGCCGGCGCGACAGGTCGCCGGACACATAAGCGTCGGTCCTCGGGGCCGTGAAGGCGGGGAAGGTGAGTACCTCCACCTCCGCCCGGCGGCCAACACCGATGCCGGCCTTTCCTCCCCGGATGGGACGGCGGCTGAGCGGGTTTGCCCGGGCCGGGCCGCATATGGCCCGGCCCGGGCAAACCTGCGGACTCTATGGTTTTGCGGGTTTTCCGAGCCCGCCCAAAGGTGGCCGGGGTTCGGAAAACCCGCTCAGGTGTTCCGCCTCCTGGTTGTGCGTGCGCTGTTCACACGCCGGAGCCCTGTGATATCGTCCGCCCTCGGGCGCGCCGGCGGCGCGGCCCGCGAGCGACATCGACCGTGCGCCGGCCGGCGGCCGGTCCGCCGGCGGAGGACCGGATGAGCGACGAGTTTCTGTTCGCCGACGAGGAGCCGGGAACGGATGCCGAGCCGGCGCAGGCGCGCGCGCCGGCCGAGCCGGTGGAGCCGTGGCTGATCCTCATCGTCGACGACGACCCGGCGATCCACGCCACCACCAAGATGGTGCTGCGCGGCTTCTCCTTCGAAGGCCGCCCGGCCCAGTTCCTGTCCGCCGCCACCGCCGCCGAGGCGCGCGCCGTCATCGACGCCACGCCGGGCATCGCCGTCGTGCTGCTCGACGTGGTGATGGAATCCGACGACGCCGGGCTGCGGCTAGTCCGCCACATCCGCAACGGCCTCAACAACCGGCGCGTGCGCATCATCCTGCGCACCGGCCAGCCCGGCCAGGCGCCCGAGCGCGACGTCATCCTCAACTACGACATCAACGACTACAAGTCGAAGACCGAGCTGACGGCGCAGAAGCTGTTCACCTCGGTGGTGGCGGCGCTGCGCGGCTACCAGGACATCACCGCCATCGAGCAGCACCGCCAGGGGCTGGAACGCATCCTCAACGCCTCCTCGGTGCTGCTCGACAAGCGCACCATCGCCGACTACGTCCGCGGTGCGGTGGGCCAGATCGACGCCGTCGTGCCGGGTTGCGCCGGCGCCCTGCTGGCCAGCCGGCCGGCCGGCGGCGAGGCGGTGCTGCTGGGCGGCGGCGGGCCGTTCGCCGGGCTGGCGGGGCAGCCGGTGGCGGCCCTGGCGGCCGACACCGCCGGCGTGCTGGCCGAGGCCTTCGACACCCTGCGCCACCGCTACGAGCGCGACCGCTCGGTGCTGGTGTTCCGCTCCACCTCCTGCGACCACGACACGGCGCTCTATTTGCGCCATCCGCGCCCGCTGAGCGAGGACGAGCGGCGGCTCCTGGAGGTGTTCGGGTCGAAGATCGCCGTCGGCTTCGACAACGTCCACCTCTACGAGGAGTTGAGCGCGCTCAACCGCGGCCTGGAGACCCAGGTGGCCGAGCGCACCCGCGCCCTGGTCGCCGCCACCGAGGCCGCGGAGGCGGCGCGCGCCGAGGCGGAGGCGGCCAACCAGGCCAAGTCGCTGTTCCTCGCCACCATGAGCCACGAGATCCGCACGCCGATGAACGGCGTGCAGGGCATGCTGGAGCTGCTGGAGTACACCCCGCTCACCCCCGAGCAGAACGAGCTGGTGGCGGTGGTGCGCGACTCCGCCGGGTCGCTGCTGACCATCATCAACGACATCCTCGACTTCTCGAAGATCGAGGCCGGCCGGCTCGACCTGGAGCGGGTGCCGGTGTCCCTGTCCGCCGTGGTCGAGGGGGTGGCGGACACCCTGGCGCCGGGGGCGCGCAAGAAGGACCTGGCGGTCATCGCCTACGTCGATCCCGACCTGCCCGAGGCGGTGCTGGGCGATCCCGTGCGCCTGCGCCAGGTGCTGTTCAACATCGCCGGCAACGCGGTGAAGTTCACCGACGCCGGGTCGGTCAAGATCCGCGCCGAGCCGATCGCGCTGCGCGACGGCCGGGTGACCGTCGGCATCACCGTCATCGACACCGGCATCGGCATCGCCCGCGACGTCCAGGCCCGGCTGTTCCGCCCCTTCACCCAGGCCGAGGCGTCGACCGCCCGGCGCTTCGGCGGCACCGGCCTCGGCCTGTCGATCTGCCGCCGCATCGCCGAGCTGATGGGCGGCGAGATCGGCGTCGAGAGCGAGCCCGGCAAGGGCGCCACCTTCTGGTTCACCTTCACCGCCGAGGTCGCCCCGCCGGAGGCCGAGGCGCCGCCGCCGCTCGCCGGCCTGTCGGTTCTGCTGGTCGACCCCGAGCCCGACGAGCGCCGCTTCCTCGCGCGCTACCTCGCCGCCGACGGGGCGCGGGTGGACGAGGCGGCGGATGCCGCGGCGGCGCGCGCGGCGTTGGCCGGCGCGGGCCGGGTCGACGTCGTCGTGGTCGCCGAGGAGGCCGGGCTGGAGGCCTTGCGCGCCGACCCGGCGCTGGCGGCGGCCGGCTGGGTGGAGCTGACGCGGCAGGTCCGCACCGGCACCCCCCGCGGTCCGGCGCTGGTGCCGCGGCCGGCCCGCCGCTCCCACCTGGTGCGCGGCGTCCTGGTCGCCGCCGGCCGCCGCGCCGGCGACCCGGAGGACGGTGCGGCCGCCGGGCGGCCATCCGGCACCGTGCCGGGCCGGGCGCCCTCGGTCGCCGAGGCCGTCGCCGGCGGCCGCCTGATCCTGGTGGCGGAGGACCACCCGACCAACCGGCAGGTGATCCAGCGCCAGCTCGCCCTGCTCGGCTACGCGGCGGAGCTGGCCGGCGACGGCCGCGAGGCGCTGGAGCGCTGGCGCAGCGGCCGCTACGCGCTGCTGCTGACCGACTGCCAGATGCCGGAGCTGGACGGCTTCGACCTGACCCGGGCGATCCGCGCGGAGGAGGTGGCGGCCGGCGGCCATCTGCCGATCATCGCCATCACCGCCAACGCCATGGAGGGCGAGGCGCAGCGCTGCCTGGCCGCCGGCATGGACGACAGCGTCGCCAAGCCGGTGGAGCTCGCCCAGCTCCGCCGCATCCTCGAGCGCTTCCTGCCGCACCCGCCCGGTCCGGCCGGCGCCGGTCCCGCCGAAGCGGCGGCCCCGGCCGAGGAGGCGCCGCTCGACCCGCAGGCGCTGGCCAGCCTGTTCGACAACGACACCGGCTTCGTCCGGGAGCTCCTGCAGGAGTTCCTGTCCTCCAACAAGGCCACCCAGGAGCGGCTGCTGGCGGCCCTGGAGCGCAGTGTCTGGGACGAGGTGCGCCAGGCCGCGCACAAGCTGGCGGGATCGTCGCGCACGGTGGGCGCGCGCGATCTGGCGGCGGTCGGCGACGCCATCGAGATGGCGGTGGTCGACAACCGGCTGGACGGTCTGGACGACCTGGTCGTCCGTGCCGGCCGCGAACTCGCCCGCGTCGAGGCGTACATCGGCCGGATGTAGCGCGGCGCTCCCGGCCCCGCCCGTCCGTGGAGCACGGAACGGGCGCGTTTCCCCCGCCCCCGCTCCTCCCCCTTCGATCCTCGCCGGGCAGGCGCCGGCGGCGCCGTGCCCCGACGCCGCCGGCGCGCGATCGCGGCTGCCCTGCGGGGCGGGGGCCGATTGCCGGCAGACATTGTTACAGTTTTATGATACGCCCGCCGCGAACACCGGATCGGGAATTCAGGGTCGGGGAAGAATCATGGTGCTGCGCCTGTTCCGCGCTCTCATGCCGAAAGAGGAGCGGTTCGTCGAACATTTCGCCGCTCACGCCCAGCGGCTGGTCGCCGCCGCGGACGCGCTGGCCGCGTTGATGGCGGCGCCCGCCGGCGAGCAGGCGGCGCGCGCCGCCGAGATCGGCGCCATCGAAAGCGAGGCCGACGCCATCACCCGCGAGACGATCATCGCCCTGCACCGCGCCTTCATCACGCCGTTCGACCGGTCCGACATCCACGCCCTGATCAACGCGCTGGACGACGCCGTCGACCTGATGGAGGAGGTGGCGGAGAACGCCGCCCTCTACGGCGTCGACCGCTTCGACCGCCACATGCAGGCGTTCGGCGGAGAGATCCAGAAGGCGGCGCGGGTGCTGGCCGACGTCATGCCGCTCCTGTCCGACATCACGCGCAACGCCGAGCGCATCACCGGCCTGTGCGACGAGGTGGGCAAGATCGAGAGCCAGGCCGACCGCCTGCTGCGCACCGCCCTGTCGGAGCTGATCGCCGAGCGGCCGGACACCATCGCCTTCCTCGGCCGCAAGGAGGTCTACGACCTGCTGGAGGCGGTGACCGACCGCTGCGCCAACGTCGCCGACGTCATCGAAGGCATCGTGCTGGACAACGTGTAGGGGCAGGCCATATGGATCCGGTCCTTCTCAGCCTGCCGGCGCTGATCGCCATCATCGCCGTCGCCCTGATCTTCGACTTCATCAACGGCCTGCACGACGCCGCCAACTCCATCGCCACCGTGGTCTCGACCCGGGTGCTGTCGCCCAAGCTGGCGGTGGCCTGGGCGGCCTTCTTCAACTTCATCGCCTTCACGGTGTTCGGCCTGCACGTCGCCCGCACCGTCGGCACCGGCATCGTCGATCCGCTGATCGTCGATCCCTTCGTGATCCTGGCGGCGCTGGCCGGGGCCATCCTGTGGAACCTGTTCACCTGGTGGCTGGGCTTCCCGTCGTCGAGCTCGCACGCCCTGATCGGCGGCATCGCCGGGGCCGGCATCGCCAAGGCGGGGACGGCGGCGCTGGTGACGAGCGGCTTCCTCAAGACCGCCGTGGCCATCGTGCTGTCGCCCTTCACCGGCTTCGTCCTGGCGCTGCTCCTCGTCCTGGCGGCGACGTGGGTGTTCCACCGCACCGCCCCGTTCCTCGCCGACCGGCTGTTCCGGCGCCTGCAGCTGCTGTCGGCCGCCCTCTATTCGCTGGGCCACGGCGGCAACGACGCCCAGAAGACCATGGGCATCATCGCCGTCCTGCTGTTCTCCCAGGGGCACCTGGGCGACGAGTTCTACGTGCCGCTCTGGGTGATCCTCTCGGCGCAGGCGGCGATGGGACTGGGCACCCTGATGGGCGGCTGGCGCATCGTCCGCACCATGGGCTCGCGCATCACCGAGCTGAAGCCCTTCCAGGGCTTCTGCGCCGAGAGCGCCGGCGCCATGACCCTGTTCGGCGCGACCTACCTCGGCGTCCCCGTCTCCACCACCCACACGATCACCGGCTCCATCGTCGGCGTCGGCGCCGCGCGCCGGTCGTCCGCCGTGCGCTGGGGGCTGGCGGGGAACATCGTGTGGGCCTGGATCTTCACCATCCCGGCGGCCGGCGGCATCGCCTACGCCGGCTACCTCCTGATCCGGCTGGTCGGCCAGGGCTAGCGATGCCCAAGCGCGCGCCCCGCACCCAGTACGCAGCGTTGCCCTACCGGCTGGTGGACGGGCGGCCGGAGATCCTCCTGGTGACCTCGCGCGAGACGCGGCGCTGGATCGTGCCGAAGGGCTGGGCGGAGAAGGGGGTGGCACCCCACGAGCTCGCCGCCCTTGAGGCCTTCGAGGAGGCGGGTGTGCGCGGGACGGTGCGCAAGCGGCCGCTCGGCGTCTATCGCTACGACAAGCGGCTGACGGAGCGCAAGAGCGTGCCCTGCGAGGTGACGGTCTTCCTGCTGCACGTCACCGAGGAGGCCGAGGACTGGCCGGAGAGGGCGGAGCGCGAGCGGCGCTGGATGACGCCGGGCCAGGCGGCGCTGGCGATCAGCGAGAGCGGGCTGGTGGCGATGCTGCTGGACATGGGACGCTCGCCGCCGTGAGACCGTCCCCGTCCGGGCGCGTCGTGCCGGGGAGCGGGGGTGTCAAAGTGTCACATCGCGGCGGCCGGCGTCTGGCGGCCGTCCCTCTGCCCCTCCGCCCGCCACCGGCCCCGGCCCGCCGTCGCCCGCGGCCGCCGCCGATGATCCGGCCTTCCGGAGGAAAGACGCCGTACCGTGCCCGCCCCGCGGCACGGCGGCATCATTGCGCCGGCGTCCGTCCCGCCGCCGTGCGGCGCCCGAAGAACGGCACGGGGCTGGCCGCGATTTCATGAAGAGTTCTCAGGAAGACTTCGGCGGCGGGAGACAGGGTGCGCCCCCGTTTCTGGATGATCTGTATCTTTCGGGTCAGGCCAGGTGATTTTATCAGCTTCATAGTGATGCCCGTGCACGCCGCCGCGTCGACGGCCGATGCCGGAAGAATGGAGACCCCCAGCCCGGCGCGCACCATACCAACGGCGGTCGACATGTAGTTGGCTTCACAGGCCAGATGGATCTCCAGCTTTTCCCGCTCCAGTGCGCGTTCGACGAGAACGCGAACGCTGCTGTTGCGCGACGTCAGGATCAACGGAAATTCGACGATGTCGCGCAGGGTCGGCGCGTTCCGCCTCGCCAGAGGGTGGTCGTCCGGAAAGAAGACGTACATCGAGTCCGTCAGGAAGTCGGTGGCCTCGATGTCGCGATCCATGCGCAGACGGGGGCCGATGCCGAAGTCCACATCGGACGACTTCACGAGATCCTCGATAGTCTCGGCGACGACATCGGACACGTTGACGACGACCCCGGGGTGATGCCTGCCGAAGGCCTGGATGGCGCGCGGCAGAAGGTTGGCGGCCACCGACGGAAGGGTGGCGATCCTCACCGTGCCGCGCTTCAGGCCGACGAATTCGGACGCCGAATGCATCACCGTCTCGAGATCGACGACGACCCGCTGAAGCGGCTCGAGAAGTTCCTTGGCCGCTCGCGTCAGGACGACCTGCCGCTTGTTGCGGTCGAACAGGCGGATACCGAGCATGTCTTCGAACTGCCGGATCTGAACGGTCAGAGCCGGCTGGGAAATGTTCAGTTCTGCTGCTGCGCGGGTGAAATTCCCGACCCTTGCAACTGCAAGGAAGGCGCGGATGTGGCGGAGGTCCTGTATCATAACCGGATCGGATTAGAGTGATCAGATAAATTCATTTCCATTATCTCAACCCACCCACGCACTATGTCAATGGGCCGACGCAATCGACGAAGGCTATAGGCGCCATCGCGCACCGTCTTCCGGCTAGCCCGGCCTGCCCAAACGGTGGGGTTTCCCCGCTCAGCCGCTTTCCGCCAGAGCCGCCGACGGTTCGGACGCCGGTTCCGGGCCGGCCCGCGTGCGGCCGGCCGGCGGGGGGCGAGCGGTCGGCCGGCCCCGCGCCGAGAGCGAAAAAGAACCTGGAGGTGCCTATGATTGCGTTGTTCGGCCTGCTGACGATCGTCTTCGTCCTGGCGGGTATCCTCAGCAAGAAGCTGTCGCCCATGGCGGCGCTGATCCTCGTGCCGATCGTCGCCGCCCTGCTCGCCGGCTTCTCCGTGGCCGACACCGGCAAGTTCGCCGTCAGCGGCATCAAGACGATCGCCCCGGTGGTCGGCATGTTCGTCTTCGCCATCCTGTTCTTCGGCATCGTCAAGGATGCCGGCACCCTGGACCCGATCATCAACGGCATCCTCAAGGTCGTCGGCGTGCGGCCGTCGCGCATCGTGCTGGGCGCCGCCGTCCTGGCGGCGATCGTCCATCTCGACGGCTCGGGCGCGGTGACCTTCCTGGTGACCGTTCCGGCCATGCTGCCGCTGTTCGAGCGCCTCAACATGGACAAGCGCATCCTCGCCTGCGTCGTCGCCATGGCGGCCGGCACGGCCAACATGCTGCCGTGGGGCGGCCCCACCCTGCGCGCCGCGACCTCGCTCCAGGTGCCGATCGGCGACCTCTTCCTGCCGGTGCTGCCGGCGCAGATCGCCGGCCTCGCCTTCGTCTTCGCCTGCGCCTGGTTCCTCGGCCGCCGCGAGGAGAAGCGGCTGGCGCTCGGCTCCTTCGGCGCCGCCGCGGCCGCCGACCACACCCGGCCGGCGCTGAGCGAGGCCGAGCAGGCGCTGGTCCGTCCCGGCATGTTCCTGGTCAACGTGGCGCTGGTGCTGGTCGTGCTGGGCACCATGATCGCCGAGGTCGCCCAGCCCGTGCTGTGCTTCATGATCGGCACCATCGTCGCGCTGCTGATCAACTACCCCGACCTGAAGATGCAGCGCGAGCGGGTCGACGCCCACGCCAAGGCGGCGCTGATGATGGCGTCCATCCTGCTGGCGGCCGGCGTGTTCACCGGCATCATGAAGGACACCAAGATGCTGGCGGAGATGGCCAGCTTCGTCGCCGGCCATCTGCCCACCGAGTACGCCGGGCACATGCCGGTCGTCCTCGGCGTGCTGGCCATGCCGCTGAGCATGCTGTTCGACCCGGACTCCTTCTACTTCGGCATCCTGCCGGTGCTCGCCGAGGCCGGCAACGCCATGGGCGTCGCGCCCATCGAGATGGGGCAGGCCGCCATCCTCGGCCAGATGACCACCGGCTTCCCGGTCAGCCCGCTGACGCCGGCCACCTTCCTGCTCGTCGGCCTGTGCGGCATCGACCTCGGCGAGCACCAGAAGTTCACCTTCCTCTTCCTGTGGGCCACGTCGATCGTGATGACGGTCGCCTGCGTCGTGTTCGGCGTCTTCTCGCTGTGACCCCGGCGCGTGCGTGGATAGGAGCAGACGATGAAGACCATTCGCATCGGATCCGGCGCCGGCTACTCCGGCGACCGCATCGAGCCGGCCGTCGAGCTGGCTGAGAAGGGCGGCATCCAGTATCTCGTCTTCGAGTGCCTGGCGGAGCGCACCATCGCCATCGCCCAGGGCGCGAAGCTCAAGGACCCGGCCAAGGGCTACGACCCGCTGCTGGAGGAGCGCATGCGGGCCGTGCTGCCGGTCTGCCAGGCCAAGGGCATCAAGGTCATCACCAACATGGGTGCCGCCAACCCGTTGGCGGGTGCGGCCAAGATCAAGGAGGTGGCGCAGTCCCTCGGCCTGGGGGCGCTGAAGATCGCCGCCGTGTCCGGCGACGACGTGCTGGAGACCTTGAAATCCGGCGGCCACCGCATCGCCGAGACGGGCACGCCGGCGGCGGCGATGGGCAACGCCCTGGTGTCGGCCAACGCCTATCTCGGCGCGGCGCCGATCGTCGAGGCGCTGCGCAACGGCGCCGACGTCGTCATCACCGGCCGCGTCGCCGATCCCTCGCTGTTCCTGGCGCCGCAGATCCACGAGTTCGGCTGGGCGATGGACGACTGGGACCGGCTCGGCAAGGGGACGGTGGTCGGCCATCTGCTGGAGTGCGCCGGCCAGATCACCGGCGGCTACTTCGCCGACCCCGGCCCCAAGGACGTCCCCGGCCTGGCGCGGCTGGGCTTTCCGCTGGCCGAGGTGCAGGAGGACGGCAGCGCCGTCATCACCAAGGTCGAGGGGTCGGGCGGCCAGGTGACCACCGCCACCTGCAAGGAGCAGCTGCTCTACGAGATCCACGATCCGACGTCCTACTTCACCCCGGACGTGGTCGCCGACTTCTCGCGGGTGCGCTTCGAGGCGGCGGGCCCGGACCGGGTGCGGGTCAGCGGCGGCGCCGGACGGCCGCGGCCCGACACGCTGAAGGTGTCGGTCGGCTACATCGACAGCTTCGTCGGCGAGGGGCAGATCTCCTACGCCGGACCGGGTGCGGTGGCGCGCGCGCGCCTCGCCCTGGAGATCGTCCGTGAACGGCTCCAGCTGACCGGCGTGAAGACCAGCGAGCTGCGCTTCGACCTGATCGGCGTCGACTCGATCCACGGCGAGCGGCTGGGGACGAAGGACGGGCGCGAACCCTACGAGGTGCGGGTGCGGGTCGCCGGCCGGACCGACTCCATGAAGGAGGCGGTGCGCATCGGCAACGAGGTGGAGACGCTCTACACCAACGGACCGGCCAGCGGCGGCGGCGCCACCAAGTCCGCCAAGGAGATCGTCGCGATGCTGTCGGCACTGCTGCCGCGGACGCTGGTGGCGCCGGCGGTCGACTATGTGGAGGCCTGAACCATGAAACTGCGCGACATCGCCCATTCGCGGACGGGCGACAAGGGCGACATCTCCAACATCTCGGTGATCGCCTTCGACGAGCGGGACTACCCGCTGCTGGAGCGGCACGTCACGCCGGAGCGGGTCAAGGAGCTGTTCGCCGGCATCGTCCATGGCGACGTGGTCCGCTACGCCATTCCCAGCATCGGCGCCCTGAACTTCGTCATGCAGAAGGCGCTGGGCGGCGGGGTGACCCGTTCGCTGGCGATCGACGCCCACGGCAAGTGCCTCGCCTCGGCCCTGCTCGATCTCGACATCGCCGACGGCACCGCCTGAGGGCGCGCGGATCGACAGGGACCCCGAACAAGGATCGACCATGAAGAAAGTGATCGGATTGGGCGACGCCGTCGCGGCGATACCCGACGGTGCCGTCCTGATGATCGGCGGGTTCATGGGGGTGGGCACACCCCCCCGCCTCATCGACGAACTGGTCCGCCAGGGCAAGCGCGACCTGACGGTGATCGCCAACGACACCGCCCGGCCCGGCGTCGGCAT